>NZ_FOSJ01000093.1 GCF_900114235.1 Marinilactibacillus piezotolerans
ACTATTATTCTACAGGAGAACTCACTTGTTTTCTATTTTCTGAGACAAAAAAAGACGCCAGTGATTTCTCACCAACGTCATATATTATAGAACCATAAAAGCCAGACATTCTATTAAACGGACAGGATGTCTGGCTTTTTTATAAATATTATCCGAAAATTGAATGGGATTTATATGAAGCGATAATTGAATTAATTCAGCTGGATTAATTTAAAGAAATTTTACTATACATAATAATAAATAAGCAAGTACTGATTTTCAGTACTTGCTTTATAAGTCTAAGATTAATTATCAAAAGATAAATCGGGACATCTTTCAAGAACTTCGCTTAAGTGAGTACGTATAGTATTAGCAGAATGTTTCATTTTTTCTTTCTCAGAATCATTTAAAGGAATTTCGATGATTTTCTTAAGTCCATTACGATTAATAATAGCTGTTGTTCCTAAATAGATTTCTTCTTCTCCGTATTGACCTTCTAAATATACTGATAATGGTAATACAGCATGTTCATTATTCAAAATTGCTTTAGTGATTCGAGCTAAAGCAACTCCGATTCCATAGAAAGTTGCGCCTTTTTTCTCAATGATCGTGTAGGCAGCATCTCTAACAGAAAAGAAAATTTCCACAAGAGCTTGTTCATCTGTATTAGGATTATTTTCTACCCATTCATTAATTTGTAAACCAGCAACGTTAGCATGAGACCAAACTGGGAATTCAGTATCACCATGTTCACCAATAATATAACCATGAACATTTCGCACATCTACATCAAGTAAATTAGCTACAGCTTGACGGAAACGGGCGCTATCTAAAGAAGTACCTGTACCGATTACTTGTTCTGCAGGAAGACCAGACCATTTGTAAACTGCATAAGATAAGATATCTACTGGATTAGCTGCAACAAGGAAAATACCGTTAAAGCCACTTGCCATTACACTCTCTACTACGCTTTTTGTAATACGCAGATTTTTTTCAGTCAAATCTAAACGAGATTCACCAGGTTTTTGGCTAGCTCCTGCTGTATAAACAATTAAATCAGCATCTCCACAATCAGCGTAATCTGCAACATAAAGTTTCATTGGAGCAGTAAAAGCTAACGCACTACTTAAATCCATTACATCGCCTTCAGCTTTTTCGCGGTTAACATCAATGATTCCTAATTCTTGTCCGATGTTCTGATTTATCAAAGAATAAGCATAACTTGATCCGACAGCACCGTCTCCAATTAATATGATTTTCTGTTGATCTTTTGAGGTTTTCAAAGTAGGACACTCCCTTTTAAAGTATAAATTCATTATATCACACATTTACTATGAAACACTGTGAATTATAGTTGGATTTATGATTAAAATTTTGTTAATTAAAATATGAAGAATATTTGTTTATATATTTTTTGATAAAACATTAGAATGTTATCATTAAAAAATATTGACTATAATCAATTAAAGTGGCAGAATTGTAATAAGTTATTTATTAATAAACAACTTATTTTAAAATATTTGCTTAAATATAAAGAAATTTTGTGAGTTATAACTGCTTGCCACAATAAGTTTTTAAAACTAAAATATTTTTTAGTTATATTTTAATTATTTTCATTATTAGATTAAAGGATGGGATGAACATTTGAAGACGATTACGAAGGAAAGTTTATTTGAATTAAAAACTGTTTCACAACCAATAGTTTGGCAAGATAGTGTATTCTTTGTAGAAACAAGCATGGACAAAGAAGAAAATGAGTATCAAACATCTATCTATAGTGTAAATCAAAATACAAAAGAACAAATTCACTGGGGAGATAGCGGTTCAGTTAATGTAGAAATCAGTATTTCTCCTAATGGGAAATGGTTAGCGTATTTGTCTAATAATACCAAGAATAAGAAAACACAACTTTTTCTGATTGCTCTAAAAGGTGGTTCAGCTATACAGTTGACTGATGAAAAGCAGGGAATTGCTAGCTATGAATGGACAAGTAATGGATCTGGGATTTATTACCAGACTACTCAAAAAATAGAAGACGAAAAATCAGAAGACAAAAAATCATTACCTGAACCTCGAGTAATTACTAAGCTCCACTATAAAATGGATGGTAGTGGTATTTCTCCAACTGATTTAATATATCAAATCAAAAAAATAGAGGTTGCTACAAAACAAGCACAAATAATTCTTGAAAAAGAGCGTCCTATTGGGTTGAGTTATGTTGCTAAAGATGAAAGCTATCTATTATATACTGACAAATTAAATCCTGAAGATGAATGGGTTTATGGAGGGAGTATTTACAAATATACTTTATCAACAAACATCACAACGATGTTGACTAGCTCTATACCGGATGGAAGTTTTCAGTTCTTAGAAGCAAATGAAACAGAAGATTATTATTTATTAGTTGGAAATGATTTTGAATTTGCTTTTGTTTCGCAATCAAAAATTTATGGATATGATGTAAAGTCCAGCAGACTGAGCTGCCTCACAGAAAATCTGGACGCAGAAGTAGGAGATACTATTATTGGAGATTTCCAGCAGAATGTCTCAGAATTTCCTGTAAAATGGGTCAATAATGAGGAATATTTATTCCCGGTAACTGAACATGGAAAACTACAAGTATACAAAGGGAACAAGAACGGCACATATGAAAAACTAGTGGATGAAAAATTTCATTTAACAGGTGGAGATTTAACTGGTTCAGAAAACATTGTGGCAGTAACGTACTCCACAGCCATTAAGCCAAGTGAAGTGGGGCTGCTTGATCTGGGTACTGGAAAAGTTGAAGGACTTTATGATCCGAATGCTGCTTTTGTATCTGAACATACAATTGTCGAACCGGAAATGTTCTGGTATAAAGGAGCGGATGATTGGGATATTCAAGGATGGTATATGTCGCCAGTAAATCAAAAAGAAAAGCATCCAGCGATTTTATATATTCATGGTGGACCGCAAGTGAACTATGGAGAGACGTTCTTCCATGAAATGCAGAAACTATCCGGCCAGGGATACGGAATTATCTTGTTAAACCCACGGGGAGGAAATGGATACGGTCAGGAGTTTGTAGCATCAATTCTGGGTGATTATGGTAATAAAGATTATAAGGATCTTATGATTGGGACGGATTATGTGTTGGAACAGCATCCGGAAATCGATAAGAATGCATTATATGTAGCGGGAGGCAGCTATGGTGGCTTTATGACTAACTGGATTGTTGGGCATACAAATCGTTTCAAAGCAGCTGTCACACAACGTTGTATTTCCAACTGGATCAGCTTTTACGGAACCAGTGATATTGGACCGCATTTTGTAGAATTTCAATTACAGCATGACTTGAGCAATATGGAGGAGCTATGGAGAATGTCACCGCTCGCATATGCTCAAAAAGTTGAGACTCCGCTGCTTATTATTCATGGAGAAGAAGACCTTCGTTGCCCTCAGGAACAGGCTGAACAGATGTATATTGCAATGAAGAAAAAGGGAGTAGAAACGAAACTGATTACTTTTCCTAAATCTAGTCATGGATTATCCAGAATGGGCTTACCTAATTTACGACTTGAACGAATGAGCGCTATTTCAGACTGGTTTGAACAGCATTAAATAGAAAGTTTTAAAGAAGACAGACTTTACCTAGATAATTCATACTTTTGCTTGAATCGTGGAAACACTGCCTAATGGCAGGCACTATGATACTTTTATTGTTTCACCTGTTAAGTGATGA
>NZ_FOSJ01000007.1 GCF_900114235.1 Marinilactibacillus piezotolerans
CTCTTAATTCAAGTGTACCAACGCGAGTCGTAAAGTCACGCTCGTAGTAGCCATTTCGTTGACTCTGACGACTTTCAGATCGTTCATAGTCATCAGCTTTAATGTATTCTGTTCGTTGGTTTTCCATCAACTGATTGAAAACTGTCGTTAAAATATTTTTAGACACATCATCTTTAACGGAATGTTCAATAATACTTTGAACCTCTTCGTTGTTCAGTGTAAAATGTACTTGGGTCATGTAAAGTCCTCCTGGGTATGTTTTTAATGGTTAAAAACATTGTACCGTAAAAGGGCTGTTACATGGCCTTTTAACTTTTACACAATTATATGGACTTTATCTTAGATATCCTTCTCTTTTGCTTATTGATAAATTAAGGTTTCATTTAATTTATAAAATTAAAATTAACTTCTTACCTTTTCTTCTTTTTCATGATAACTTGCTTCTTTTTTTCTAAGATCAGCTACCTCTGATTCACTACAATATACAAAGTGACCAGGAACGATTTCACGTAATTTTTCGTCTCCATTATTACTTATTCTTGAAACATAAGTTGTACGTTTACGGTTACGTTCATACTCAGGGTCTGGTAGTGGCACTGCAGATAACAGACTTTCTGTATAGGCATGTAATGGACGATTATAAACCTCTTCTGCTGGAGCCAACTCAAGTAATTTTCCGGCATTCATTACGCCAATACGGTCACTGATATATTTAACCATTGACAAATCATGGGCGATGAATAAAAATGTCAGCCCTTGTGACTCTTGAAGGTCCATTAACAAGTTTACAACTTGCGCTTGAATAGAAACATCCAAAGCTGAAATAGGTTCGTCTGCCACAATAAATTTCGGTTTAACAGCTAATGCGCGCGCAATTCCGATACGCTGACGTTGTCCACCTGAAAACTCGTGTGGGTAACGGCTAGCATGATCTGGATTTAAACCAACTAATTGCAGCAATTCAATCACACGATCATTACGCTCTTTTTTAGATGCAGCAAGTCCGTGGATATCGATTCCCTCAGCAATAATATCACGAATTTTCATTTTGGGGTTTAGTGATGCATATGGATCTTGATAGATCATCTGCATATCTCTTCTAAACTGTAATAAATCTTTTTTACTAGAGATTTCGTTTACTTTTGTTCCTTCGAAATCAATTTCTCCGGCCGTAGGATTATACAACCGAATAATTGAACGTCCAGTAGTGGATTTTCCCGAACCAGATTCTCCAACTAGTCCAAATGTTTCACCTTTGAAAATATCAAAGGAAATATCATCTACAGCCCGAACTTCGTTTTTTGTTCCTGCATTAAAGTACTGTTTTAAATTTTTAACTTCTAATATCTTTTCATCCGATATGGCCATTATAAATTGCCTCCTTTACTGTGGAGCGCAGCATATTTTTCTTGATACAGCTTTTGACGTGCTTTAATTTCTGTAGGTGGATCTATTTTCGGCGCATCTTCATGTAATAGCCAAGTAGCTGCATAATGAGTCTCAGAAATTTTAAACATTGGTGGTTCCAGCTCTGTATCAATCTTCATAGCATATTCATTACGAGGTGCAAAGGCATCTCCTTTTGGCGGATCCAGTAAATCTGGAGGAGTACCAGGAATTGCATACAATGAGGTACTCGTTTCTAAAGTTGGCATGGATGCTAGTAAGCCCCAAGTATAGGGATGTTGTGGATTATAGAACACTTCATCTACTGTACCCACTTCTACAAATTTCCCAGCATACATTACCGCAACTCGGTCTGCAACATTTGCTACTACCCCTAAGTCATGGGTAATAAAGATAATGGATGTATTAATTTTTTCTTGTAGTTCTTTCATCAATTCTAGAATTTGTGCTTGAATTGTAACGTCTAGCGCTGTCGTTGGTTCATCCGCAATCAAAATATCTGGATTACATGCTAAGGCTATCGCAATAACTACACGCTGACGCTGTCCACCAGAGAATTGATGAGGATACTGTTTCATTCTCTTTTCTGCGTCTGGCAAACCTACTAATTCCAATAATTCTAATGCTCTAGCATGAGCTTTTTCCTTGCCCATTTTCTGATGTAATCTTAATGGTTCTGCAATTTGTTTTCCAATCGTCATCGTCGGATTTAACGAAGTCATTGGATCCTGGAAAATCATTGCAATCTTTTTACCACGAATTTTCTGCATATCTTTTTCTGAAGTTTGAACTAAATCTTGTCCATTAAACAAGATTTGTCCCTCTTCAATATTTGCATTTAGAGACAACAACTGCATAATGCTTCGAGTCGTTACAGACTTACCTGACCCCGACTCTCCAACGATTGCTAATGTTTCACCCTTTTTCAAATCAAAACTGACACCACGTATAGCTTGGACTTTACCAGCGTAAGTGTCGAATGTGATATTTAAATCTTTAACTTCTAATATATTACTCATTCATATTCACCCCGCTAATCTTTCATTTTTGGATCAAATGCATCACGTAGTCCATCAGCTAACAAGTTAAATGAAATCATCAAGATACATAGAACTCCAGCTGGATACCACATCAAGTGTGGTAAGAATCGGAAAGTTTTATATCCATCACTAATCAGCGTACCCAAGGAAGCTAACGGTGCTGGTATACCAATACCGATAAAACTTAAGAAAGCTTCAAAAAAGATCGCTGCTGGAATAGAAAACATCGTTTGAATGATAATGACACCTGATAGATTTGCAATAAGATGCTTGGTCGCAATTTTCCATGGTGATTCACCTAATGTTTGAGCTGCCAAGATATATTCCTGGTTTTTTAATTTCAATGTCTGGGCTCGAACAATACGTGCCATAGGTATCCATCCTGTAATTGCTAAAGCAATTATGATAGATGTGATCCCTGGATCTAAAACGAGGATCATTAAAATAACGACAACTAAGTTAGGAACTCCAGATAGTATTTCTAGAATTCGCTGCATAATGTTATCAACTCTTCCGCCGCTCCAGCCGGAGATCAAACCATACGTCACGCCTATTGTTAAATCAAATAATGCTGCTACAAAAGCAATCAATAATGAGATACGCGTTCCATATAAGGTACGAGAAAGTAAATCTCGACCGAGACTATCAGTTCCTAGAATATAATAGACATCTTCATCAGCATTTACCTGAGCATACTTATCTATTCTTTCTGCTCCTGGCTGAGCTGTTCCGTTTAATCCATTGATATCAACTCCTGGTATTTTAGGCGGCAGACTTGAGTGTTGAGTAATTTGTGCTTCCGGATTATGTGGAGCAATAATTGGTGCCGAAACGGCAAGTAGAATGATAATACATATAATAACCAAACTGACCACTGCAGCTTTATTTTTCTTTAATCTTCTCCATGAATCTTGAAGAAAGCTTAAAGACGGCGCTGAAATTTTTTCGTTATCTTCTGTAGCTGATCCACTAACTTTTTCGAACATATCAGAAGAAAATTTAGTGTTTTGGTCTACTATTGGATTGTTTTCTTGCGTTCCCATGCTTAATTTCCTCCTTCTGATGATACACGGATACGAGGATCAATGATTCCATATAATATATCTACTACTAATATAATAAATACAAGCATAGCAGAATAAAGTATAGTAACACCCATGATTGTTGGGTAATCGTTTGTAGTGATTGATTTAACAAATTGCTCTCCGATTCCAGGAATCGCATAAATATTTTCTACAACTAAAGACCCTGTCATTAATGCAACTGCCATCGGTCCTAAAAGTGTTATTAGGGGGATTAATGCATTTCGCACCCCATGCTTGAAAGCTACACCCCATCGGCTGAGACCTTTAGCTCTAGCAAGTTCAACGTAATCGCTGCCTAAGACATCTACCATTTCCGTACGAATGAAACGAGCTGAATCCGCAAGCGGCGCAATGGCTAAGGCTAATGTAGGCAGTACAGATGATTTAAATCCACCGTCCCACAGAGCAATCGGTAGCCATCCCAACTGGACAGCAAATACTAGTTGAAGTAAAACGGCAAAAACAAAGTTCGGAATAGATCGTCCTAGAATCGCTACAAGAGTAGAAAGAGTATCAACCCAAGTATTTTGTTTCATAGCTGATATAACTCCTAAAACAATACCAAAAAATGTTCCTAAAACAACTGCTTGAAACCCTATCTGAAGAGAAGGTCCTACTCTGGTAGACAACAATTGTGATACTGGAGTATTATCGAACTGGAAAGATGTTCCTAAGTCTCCAACAAATAAGCCCCCAATATATGATAAATACTGAACCGGTACTGGATCATTTAGTCCATACTGTTCATTCATAATAACAATTTGTTCAGCTGAAAGTTTTTCTTGGTTTGTATACGGTGTACCCGGTAATAGCTTCATTAAAAAAAACGTAATCGATGCAATCAAAAATAAGGTCAGCAGCATGTAAAACACACGCTTTCCAAAATACTTCATGTAATTTTTCATCGATTCAACACCTCCATCATTAATTGTGATTCAAAAAAATAATATATTCTATAGGATATGCTTTCCAGGTCAGAAATGCAAAATTTTTTCTGCTTTTTTCTGAAAAAAATGATCCTCATATTAAAAAATAACCTAAATTTCCCACTACTAGCTAAATTGATCAATCGCCCTTAAACATTTCATTTTGCATTTTATTGTGATCTAAATCATTTTGATGTACATTATTGAATAGAACTTTTTATATTAAAGGAGAATGAATCATGCAAAAAAAATCAAATGTACTTACTATCAGTATTACTTCAATCATTTTAATCTTTATACTTGAATTTATTTTATATAAAGAAATCAGTTTTTTTCACACTACAAATGTTTTCTTTTATCCGGCAGGAATTTGTCTTATCATTGGCTTATTTAGCCTTGTCATTCGATCTGGAGCTTTTGATTTCTTTTATTATAGTTTTAAAAAAGCAACTCGTCGTTTAAGAAAAAATAATTTAGAAGACGAAAGTAACTTATCTGTTTCTTATCTATCAAAAACATTTGGAACTTATTACCTTTTCTTTATTAAAGTAGGTTCTATCTTAATGACAATCTCTTTAATGGCATTAATTGGCCATTACCTTTTTTAAAAAAGATATATTTCTTCACGCTAGAAAGTAAAAATTTCTAGAATTAGAGTATTAATCTTTTACCTATCTTGCCTGCTTGAATTGATCATATAAACTTACCATCAAAGAAACTCTCGTTAAGAAAAAAAGTGAGTAATATAAAGCCAGTTAAACACTCAAAAAAAGAGTGGATTTGGATGTCCACTCCATTTTTGCGGTGTTAATATTTATTGTCTGTGCTTTTTATTACTCTTTACCTTCAATATAAGTCCATTTGTATGAGTAATCTGCCCCTGTAAGATGTGCTACGATATCTTTAACATAAGGTTTTTCAAGAACTGCATATGAACGTTGGTAAATTGGAGCAATACCAGCTGTATCCATCAAGATTTTCTCTGCTTCAAGCATATCTTGCCAGCGAGCTTCCATATCATCTACGTTAGATTGTGCACTTTCAATTAATGCATCATATTCTTCATTGCTGTATCCTGATTTGTTATTACCATTATCTGAATGGAATAATTCTAAGAAGTTGATAGGATCTGCATAATCTGCTCCCCAACCAGCCATTTGAATATCGTAATCTTGGTTAGTATCAGCATCAAGACGAACTTTGAACGGTACGTTTCTCAATTCGATACTTAATCCAGGTAGGTTACTTTCAAGTTGTGCTTGCATAAATTCAAGAGATTTTTTAGAGTTTTCTGAATCATCACCAAGCATTTCTAGTGTAAGTGAATCTACTCCAAGTTCTTCTAAACCAGCTTCCCAGTAATCTGCAGCTTGAGCAGTATCATATGATAACAAGTCGCCGCTTTGCTCGCGGAAGTCTTCTCCAGATTCAGGGTCTACTGATAACCCTTCAGGAACTAGACCATCTGCAGGTACTGAACCATTTTGCAATACTGTATCAGCAAAGCCTTGTTTGTCAAATGACATTGCAATAGCTTTACGGATATTTTCATTTGCTAAAGGTGTTTCTTCTCCATTACGCTCTTGGTTAAGTTTAAAGTAGAATACTGAAGAAGTAGGTTCCGTAAGTAATTCTGGATCCCCTTGTTTTGTCTGAACATAATCACCTGAAAGTCTCATGCGATCAACTTCACCGGCATCATATAAGTTAAGAGCAGTTGAAGTTTCTTTTACTACGTCAAAATCAATGCGGTCTAATTGAACAGTTTCAGCATCCCAGTAGCTTTCGTTTTTAACTAATGACCAAGTTAAACCTGTTCCGTCCCATTCTGATAGTTCAAATGGTCCGTTATACAATAAAGTATCACTATTTGTAGCATAGTCACCTTCATGTTCTGTTACGTATTCTTCATTTTGTGGCAAGTACATTGCCAGTGTTAGTAGACTTTCAAAATAAGGTACAGGTTTCTCTAATTCTACTACTAATGTTTTGTCATCTGTTGCAGATACACCTAATTCAGATGGATCCATTTCTCCAGCTAGAATAGCTGTTGCATTTTTGACAACTCCATCAATCATGTATGCATATTCAGCAGCTGTTGCTGGATCTGCCAAACGAGTCCAAGAATAAACAAAGTCATTTGCAGTTACAGGATCTCCATTAGACCATTCAGCATCTTCTCTGATTTTGAATGTATAAGTTAATCCATCTTCGCTGATTTCTGGTTCTTCAGCAGCCATACCTAATACTAAGTCATTATCCTGACCTTGACGGTATAAACCTTCATTAACATTATTTAAGACATTGAAACTTACAGCATCTGTTGTTAACGCAGAATCCATAGTAGGAATTTCTGCACTTTCAACTACATGCAGTACTTGTTCTTCTTGTGCACCCTCTGAGCCTTCGTCTCCAGAAGTTGTATCTTCAGCAGAGTCGCTGTTACCACAAGCTGATAGTACTAAGGCACTTGTTAAAGTAATACCTAAAGTACTCCATAATTTACTTTTTCCCATTCGTTTTTTCCCCCTGTTATTAATATCTTATTATTTTGAAACAAAATAAGTAGTAACAAATTAAATTAGTTTACTCAAAATATTCTATCATCTATTTATCATCTTTGCAATACCTCCTCTTGATTTTTTAACTTTTCTCATCGTTATTAATGAGCAATAGTTTACCCTTTCAAAATCTTTGAAAAACCCTGCTCATCTATATGTGCTCGCTCTATCCTATAAAATTAATGCGAATGAGAGAGAAGTAAAGAAAATCAAACGGGACTTTAATGGTTACTTCAACTGACCTTAAAAGCATGTTATACTTAATCAGTATATTTTAAAGAGAGTAGTAATTCGATTGGATGAAGATTAATCTTTAAGAGTTAAATAAAGATTCTATTAATAATTAAGGAGCGATTATATGACAAGTCACAAATTAAATACCTTTCTAGAAAAAAATTTAACAGAATTGAAAGAAAACGGCCTCTATAATGAAATTGATACATTAGAAGGGCCCAACGGATCAGAAATCACAATTAATGGTAAGACTTTAATCAATATGTCTTCTAATAATTACCTTGGTTTTGCAAATGATTCAAGATTAAAAGAAAAAGCTAATGCTGCTACTGATAAATTCGGTGTAGGTGCTGGTGCTGTTCGTACTATCAATGGAACACAAAGTATTCATGAAGAATTAGAAGCTAAAATTGCCGACTTCAAGCAAACTGAAGCTTCGGTAGCTTTCCAATCTGGTTTCAACTGTAATATGGGAGCTATTTCAGCTGTCATGAACAAAAAGGATGCCATTCTTTCAGACGAATTAAACCATGCTTCTATTATTGATGGGTGTCGTTTATCTGGTGCCAAAGTCATTCGTGTTAATCATCAGGATATGGATGATTTACGTGCTAAAGCAAAAGAGGCTACCGAAAGTGGTCAATATGAAAAAGTGATGTACATTACTGATGGTGTTTTTTCTATGGATGGAGATGTTGCTAATTTACCTGAAATTGTGAAAATCGCTGAAGAATTCGACTTGATCACTTACGTTGATGATGCACATGGATCTGGCGTAATGGGAAAAGGTGCTGGAACAGTTAAACATTTCGGGCTTCAAGACAAGATAGACTTCCAGATGGGGACTCTTTCTAAAGCCGTTGGTGTTGTGGGTGGATATGTTGCAGGAACACAGAATTTGATCGACTGGTTAAAAGTTCGTGCCCGTCCATTCTTATTCTCCACTTCCTTGACTCCCGGTGCTGCAGCTGCTTGTATAGAAGCTATTGATATTATGTCAGCTTCTACCGAAGAACATGATAGATTATGGGAAAATGGTCGTTACCTTAAGGAAGGGTTAAATAAATTAGGGTTCAACATTGGAAATTCAGAAACCCCCATTACCCCTTGCATTATCGGCGACGAAAAATTAACACAGAAATTCTCTAAGCGTTTAACAGAAGAAGGTGTATACGCAAAATCAATTGTGTTTCCCACTGTTCCAAGAGGCACAGGCCGTGTTAGAAATATGCCAAGTGCTGCACATACAAAAGAACAATTAGACCAAGTACTTGCCACTTACAAAAAAGTCGGACTTGAATTGAATGTCATTTAATTCTTCTTTATTTTAAAAGGATACAGCAGTTGAATATACTGGGTTAAGATCAGATAATGGCGGTCACAAATCCAGTCAACTGCTTTTTCTTTTGCAATAATAATCAGATTAACGGAGGGACTACCTTGAAAAAAATTTTAATTACAGGTGCATTAGGTCAGATTGGAACGGCACTAACCACGCGTTTGCGGGAGAAATACGGAGCTGATAATGTGATTGCGACAGATATTCACAAACCAGAAAATTCTACCGTTGTAGAAAATGGCCTATTTGAGTACTTAGACGTTACAAACCTTACAGCAATCGAAGACTTAGTGAAAAAGCATGAGGTCGATTCGCTGATTCACCTTGCCGCTCTTCTATCAGCTGTTGCTGAAGCTAAACCGCAATTAGCTTGGGAATTAAATATGGGAGGATTGATGAATGCTTTAGAAGTTGCAAGAATTCATAATTTGAAATTTTTCACCCCTAGCTCTATTGGTGCTTTTGGTCCTCAAACTCCTAAAGACCAAACCCCACAAGTAACTTTACAGCGTCCAACAACGATGTATGGTGTAACAAAAGTCAGTGGAGAACTCCTTTGTGACTATTATTATCACAAATTTGGTGTAGACACCAGAAGTGTACGTTTCCCCGGCTTGATTTCATATGAAGCTTTACCTGGTGGGGGAACAACAGATTATGCGGTTGATATCTACTACGAAGCCTTGAAGAAACATGCTTATACTTCTTTCATAGATAAAGGTACATACATGGATATGATGTATATGCCAGATGCAGTAGAAGCAATTATTCGCCTAATGGAAGCTCCCGCAAATCAACTTATCAATCGTAATGCGTTTAACGTCAGTGCAATGAGTGTTTGCCCAGAAGACTTCGAAAAAGCCATCCAGAAGCATATAGCTGATTTTAAATTATCATTTGAGGTAGATCCTGTTCGCCAGACGATCGCAGAGTCATGGCCAAACTCAATTGATACTACTAGTGCACGTGAAGAATGGAATTTTTCTCCCGAGTATAGTCTCGAGAGAATGACCACTGATATGTTAGAGAAGTTAAAAGAAAAAAGTAAAGCTTAATTGAACTGAGATACTAAAAAGGCAGAATTGCAATCAATAAAAGGAATGCGATTTTCTTGAACAAGAAAATCGCATTCCTTTTTTACATTTAAGCTGTTACTTTCTTCACCGACTGCTTATTTCAGTAAGTTTAATCTCAATTATTAATCGTTCATAGCTTTTACTGACAATAAACGTTTATCTTTTCAATAATTATCTATTTTAATTTTTTCAGTAATAACTCTATTTAATACCCTTATCTATTTACTTCTTCAACAACTGGTCCTTCGCTAGTACCTACGATGACAGTATTGACACAATTTAAGAAAAGTCCATGTTCAACTACTCCGGTTAACGAATCTAACCATTTCGCTAATTTTAGTGGTTCTTCAATTAGACCCATGTTCAAATCAATAATCAAATTACCCGAATCAGTTACCAGTTGTTTTCCTTCTTTATCGTTTCTCCAAGTTGGCTTGTAACCTTTTTTCTCAAATAATTTAAATAGCTGACCCGAACCAAAATGAACAACTTCTATCGGCAAAGGAAATGCCCCTAGTTCGTCAACTAGCTTACTTTCATCCACAATCCAGATATTTTTATCTGACAAATTAGCGACGATTTTTTCAAATAAGTGCGCAGCACCTCCACCTTTAATTCCCTGATATTGACTAGAAATCTCATCAGCGCCATCAATGGTTAGATCAATTTTTTCTACTTCGTCTATATCTTTTAGAGGAATACCCAAGGCTCTTGCGTGATCAGCTGTTTTAAATGAAGTCGTCACTCCTACAATTTGCAGTCCATCTTCTTTGACACGTTTCCCTATAGCTTCTACCATATAATAGGCCGTTGAACCTGTTCCTAAACCAACTGTCATCCCGTCTTTCACAAATTCGGCAGCTTTATATCCTACCATTTCTTTTAAATTCATCGAATTGTCCTTTCCTTTGCTTTCTCCTATGTATCGCTTTCATTTCCATATAATTGTACCATAGATCAAATTAATTCCACGCTTCAAATTCTAAATTAATTCTTTCTCAAATATATCTTTCTTTTTAAGATTAAAAAATGATATAATTATCATTAAATATTTTTAACGGAGTGAGATTATGTATACTGCACTATCCTCAAATCTAATAGAAACAATAAAAGATCATGAACAAACAGTAGTTGATTATAGAAGAAAATTACATGAATTCCCAGAACTATCTTTTCAAGAAGTTAAAACGAGTCAATTTATTTTCGATGAAATGAGTGCTCTTGATAATGTTGAAGTTACTCGTCCGACAAAAACTTCCGTTCTAGTTAAAATTACCGGAGCAAAGCCTGGATTGAAAATTGGATTACGTGCAGATATTGATGCCTTACCAATTCAAGAAGACCGCCCCGATATTCCATTCGCTTCACATGTAGATGGAGTAATGCATGCTTGTGGGCATGACGGACATACCGCTTTATTATTAACAGCAACAAAAATTTTGTCTGAACACACTGATCAGTTAGAAGGGGAAATATATAGTATCTTTCAGCATGCTGAAGAAAGTCATCCAGGTGGAGCGAAAGAAATGGTTGCAACCGGTTTGTTCGATGACTTCGATTTTATATATGGTCATCACTTGGTTTCAAGTTTAAATACAGGGCTTATTGATGTCAAAACTGGTGCTTGCTCTGGAAATTCAGACCGCTACGAGGTGATGATTTATGGAAAAGGCGGACATGCAGCAAGTCCTCATGAAACAATCGATCCAGTAATCATCGGAGCTCAAATTATTGATAAATTTCAAACCATTATCTCTCGGAAATTAGATCCTTTAGCTTCAGGAATTATTTCCAATACGGTATTCCAAGCAGGTGATCCTAACGCAAAAAATATTATTCCTGATAGTATTATTCTCGGAGGAAGCGTTCGAACCTTTGATGCAGATGTAAGAGCATTAATTGAAACTGAGATGGAACGAGTAATTCGCGGGACTTGTGATAGTTACGGCGCTACGTATGATTTCAATTTTCGTCATGGTTATGCAAGTGTGATTAATAATGCAGAAACTACTAAATTAGTAGAAAAAATTTCTAGAGATCTTTATCCTGAACAAATTGTTTCTTTACCACCTTTTATGGGAGGAGAAGATTTTTCTGCCTTTTCAGCTATCGTTCCTTCAACCTATTTATTTATAGGTTCTAGAAACGAAGATTTAGGATTCGATTTCCCTCATCATCATCCAAAATTTGGGTTGGACGAAAACAGTTTCTTAACTGGAATTACATTATTTGTCAGTGTTGCGATGAATTACTCAAAAATAGCTTCTAAATAAATCGACAGAATAAAAAGCCTTACTTTACTGATTCCAACAGTAATCTAATAGATTACCCGCAGTTAAACAATAAGTAAGGCTTTTAAATTATTTAATCTCTTCTCAGCATTTTAAACTCTAAAAATAAATCATTATATTTCCCTAAATACTCATAGCCAAGATTTTCATAAACTTCAAGATTTTCCATCATTTCGTCTGTGGGATAAAACTGTACATCACTAATAGTTTCTTCTGGTAATAATGCCATAGCATCTTGATTAGGTGTGCTGTATCCAATGTAGTCTGCATTTTGTGCAGCAATTTCTGGTTTAAGCATAAAATTGATGAAGGCATACGCAGCTTCTGTATTTTGAGCTGTTTTAGGAATGACCATATTATCAAACCACAAATTAGATCCTTCTTCAGGCAAGATGTAATGCAGTGATGCATTTTCCCACATCATGTCAGCTGCTTCTCCTGAAAATGTTACAGCAATAGGTGCTTCTTCCTGGATCATGTACATCTTGATTTCATCAGCTACCAGGGCTTTGACATTGGGCGCTAACCCCTTCAATAACTCAAACGCATCAGCAAGTTCTTCATCGTTTTTCGAATTCAATGAGTACCCTTTTGTCTCTAGTCCAATACCGATAATCTCTCTTGCTCCATCAATCAGCATAATATCTTCATTATATTCAGAATTCCACAGATCACTCCATGACTGAATTTCGTCTTCGTTGATCATTTTATCATTATAAATAATCCCTAAAGTGCCCCAGAAGTAAGGAATAGAGTATTGATTATCAGGATCAAAAGCCAAGTCTAAAAATGCTGGATCAATATGCTCCAATCCTTCTATTTTAGAATGATCAAGCGGAAGTACTAGTTCTTCTTGAATCATACGATCAATCATATACTCACTTGGTATGGCCAGATCATACGCTGTTCCACCTTGTTGAACTTTTGTGTACATTGCTTCGTTTGAATCAAACGTTTCGTAAACGACGCGATACCCTGTTTCTTCTTCAAATTGTTCAAGTAATGCTGGATCAATATAATCTCCCCAGTTAAAGATATTCAATGTATCGGAACTCGCAGTTCCTTCAGAACGGTCTACATATAAACTTCCAATGTATAGCAATCCTGTAACACCTAAGATGATTACAGTAAGTTGAACGAGCCTTTTCATTAAGGAGACACCGCCTTCTGGTGATTCGCTGAATCTATATCCGTTAATTTGCGTTTTCGGTTTCGTTGTTGCTTTTGAACAAAATAATAACCACTTACTAACCCTAATGCCAGAATAAATAAAATGGTACTGAGGGCATAGATTTCCAAGCTGATTCCTTGTCTTGCTCTAGAGTATATTTCAACAGACAATGTTGCAAATCCATTTCCAGTAACAAAGAATGTCACCGCAAAATCATCTATAGAATAGGTGAATGCCATAAAATATCCTGCTAAAACCCCTGGCGTAATGCTTGGAATAATGACACTTTTTAATACTTGCCAGTTATTGGCACCTAAATCTTTTGCTGCGGTAATCATATTCAGATTCATTTCTTGTAATTTTGGTAACACCATCAAAACAACAATGGGAATACTGAATGCAATATGAGAAAACAAAACAGAATAGAATCCTAATCGAAAGCCAGCCATTGTAAAGAGTAATAAAAAGCTAGCACCTATAATTACGTCTGGAGAAACCAGCAGAACGTTATTCAACCCTAATAAAGCTACTTGTGTTTTTCGTTGGCTTACGAAAAAAATCCCGATTGCTCCCAGCGTTCCAATAATTGTTGCTATTAAAGAAGAAAGCAGTGCAACTCTAAAAGTATCTAGTGCTATTCGAATTAATCGCGTATCGTCTGCAAGTGACCCATAATGTTCTGTTGTGAAGCCGGTAAACTCGTTCATCGTTCCAGCCTGATTAAAAGAATAATAAATTAAATAGATAATAGGCGTATAAAGTAGAGCAAATATTAAAAATAAATAGGCATTCGACCAACTAAATTTTAACTTTTTCATAGTTTACGAGCCTCCTTTTTACGTCCAGAGGTCAACAGCATTATGATAATCATCAACAATATCAGTACGATACCAATCGTAGAACCCATTCCCCAGTTTTGTGTCACGAGAAAATGCTGTTCAATGGCCGTTCCCAAAGTAATGACCCTATTTCCACCGATCAACCTTGTTAACATAAATAGTGATAATGACGGAATAAATACAACTTGTATTCCACTTCTTACTCCTGAAAGAGATAAAGGAAAAACAACTGTTTTGAAAGTATCCCAACTGCTTGCTCCTAAATCACGGCTAGCATGCAGTAATGAAGAATCAATCTCTTCAATCGCATTGTATATCGGAAGGAGCATAAATGGAATTTCAATGTAAGTTGCAACTAACAAGAAGCTTGCATTTGTAAAGAGTAGCTGCTGCCTACCGATTCCGATCCAGTCAAAAAATCCATTTATACTACCGTCCTGACTGAGTAAACCAATAAAAGCATAAGCTTTAAGCAAGACATTGATCCATGTAGGTAAAATCAGCAAGAGCATCCATAAATCTTTGCGTTTTGTCTGCGTTAAAAAGTAAGCAGTTGGATAACTGATACAAAATGTTAGAAGTGTAATGATAAAAGCATATAAAAATGATTGCAATGTCATGGTTAAATAAGTAGCTGAAGTAAAATAAGTGAGAATATTATCAAATGTAAATTCTCCATTTATCCCAATAAAGGATTGATAAACAAGTAATCCGATTGGAATAAGAACAAATAAGCCAATCCAGATAAAATAAGGGAAAAAGAGTACTCTGTTTTGCTTAGACGTCATAGTTCAGCTCCACTCCCTTTTCAATATCAATAGCATCTTGTACACTTGTTCCACTGTTGGATGCATATTCTTCCAAACGACTATTGAATGCTTCTTCCGTTTCTCCTATACGCATAATGTGGATATCTCTTGGTTCAAATGCAAGGCCTACTTCATCCCCGACTTCTGCTTTTCGTGTCGTATGGACCATCCATTCGTTTCCTTCTGGATCTTCTCCGATAATTTCGTAATGGACACCTCTGAATAGTTGCGATTGAACTTTCACTTTCAAGTTACCCAGTACTGGTCTAGTCATTACCAAATCTTCTGGTCGAATCACGATTTCTACTTGTTCTTCTTCAGTCATTCCGCCATCCACACAATCAAATATCTTTCCGGCAAACTCTACTTTGTAGTCTTTAATCATTTTTCCTGTAACAATATTACTTTCTCCAATGAAATCTGCTACATAATTATTCAAAGGTTCGTCATAAATGTCAATAGGTGTACCACTCTGAATGATTTCACCTTCTTTCATAACAAAAATCTTGTCACTCATAGCCAGTGCTTCTTCCTGATCATGGGTAACAAAAATAAAAGTAATTCCTAGCCGTTGTTGCAGCTCTCTTAATTCATACTGCATTTCTGTTCTTAATTTCAAATCCAGCGCTGACAAAGGTTCGTCCAGCAGTAATATTTCAGGTTCATTGACAATTGCTCTAGCGATAGCAACACGTTGGCGCTGCCCACCAGACATTTCTGAAATTTCTCTTGTTTCAAATCCTGTTAAACGTACAGATTTTAGTGCATCTGTTACTTTTTGTTTAACTTGATTCTTGGGTAACTTTTTTATCTTCAATCCAAATGCAACATTGTCATATACATTCATATGAGGAAATAAAGCATAATCCTGAAAAACTGTATTCACTTTACGTTTATTAGGCGGTAGAGTGTTGACTTTTTTACCATCTAGAATAATAGATCCAGAAGTGGCTTGAGTAAATCCTGCAATTAAATTTAAAATTGTTGACTTTCCGCATCCTGACGGACCTAACAAGGTATAAAACTTACCTTTTTCTAAATCAAAAGAAATATCTTTTAAGATCATGTTTTCATCGAATTGTTTGTGAACATTTTGAAACGAAATTATGGTATTTTCCGCCACAGTCTAACACTCCCTTTAATTACTTTTTCATAAAATATTGTGAAACCTATATAATTATATCTTTAAGTGGGATAAAATCAATCACTTTTACTGATTATATCTTACAATTTATTAGTCTCTTATTCACAATTTAATATTATTTTTTCTATATTTCTTGTAACAACAGATATTATAAAGTTGAATTAAACGTTTTAAAAACGACCGTTCGAATAGAACGATCGTCTTAAGAATGAGTTACTATTTTATTTTTACAGAGAATATTATAATAATTTCAAGAAAAGCTATTATGCTTTTCTTGAAAATCAATTATAGAGTTAATCAGAATCCTGCATTTCCCAAAATTGTTTCACAAACTTCATGGCTCTGTAAAACAGAGTCCAAAGGTACTGGATTCACTCCATTTGTTTCTACTGTTTCTAAGAAAACATCAATCATTGAAGCAAATCCTCTTTTATATAGCGTGTTTTCCCAGTCGCCATAGGACTTGCTGAACAAACCGGATTCATTATATCTTGTAAAATCTGCAAGATTTTCTAAACGCACAGTCTCATTCGAACTTTGGACTTCCATTGTTTCAAGTCTTGCTCCTGATTCTGTATTTACTGAAACCATTATATTAGCTGATTCTGACTCCAGCATTACCCATGCACGTTTTAATGCGTCTTCTGTACCGACTATTCCAGTACCAATGATTCTGACAGGACCATCCACCATGTGTAAAGCTGTATCGATTGGATGAATCATCAAGTCATATATACGATATCTTGAAGCCTTCGTCGGTTGATTGGCCTGATTTTTTTGAAAAAAGATCATATTTTTATTCTGAATTTCTTTTAATTCTTTAACTCTTGGTGCAAATCTGCGATTGAATCCTGTCATTAGTAAAGTATTTGTCTCTTTAGATAGTTTAATCAGTTCTTTAGTTTCCTCTAGTCGATCACTGATTGGTTTATCCACAAATACTGCAATTCTTTTTTCAAGCATAGCACGAATAATTTCAGCATGGGTAGTCGTAGGAGTGTGAATAAAGACAGCATCTATATCCAAATCCAATAGATCTTCCCAATCTGTATGTAATTGCTCAGCATTTATTCTATATTTTTCTCCTAAAACTTCTAGTTTTTCTTTATTTCTAGTACTCAAATGCCATTCTACTTCTGGATGTTCTGTCATCATCATGGGTAAATAGGCTTTTTGTGCAATAGTCCCTAATCCAATCACGCCAACTTTCATTTAACTTCCTCCTAATATTTTATAATTCTTTTCTACTTTCTTCTTATATTATATAGAATTTTAAGCGTTTTAATATAATAAAATAATAAAAGCATACCTATCAGACATTTTTATTTTAAAAATAGTCCTCCTTGTATGCGTTTATTTAAAGCTCGTCAGCTAGTTGAACGGATTGTTCAGCATTAATTTTCTTTTTGAACTCTGTTGTAGCTTTTTTGATGATATTCTTCGCATGTACAATCTCGGTTTCAGTTGGATCTTCCCCAATAATGCGGACTTCAGTTTCTAATTGAACATCGTCTTTATCTAAAATAACCTCTTTAATATGTTCGATCAATTCAATATAATCTGTTGCTGTTGCTTGATTTACATTTACAATAAAACCCGCATGTTTTGTAGAGATCTGAGCTCCACCCCAAACTAACCCTTGTAAACCTGCTTCTTGAATAAGCTTACCTGTAAAGTAGCCTGTTGGACGTTTAAATACTGATCCGCACGAAGGATATTCAAGAGGTTGTTTTGTTGTACGAAGCATTGTTAATTCATTCATACGCTCGATAATTTTTTCTTGATCCCCTTCAGTTAGTAAAAATGTCACATCAATTACGATATCGCCTGTCTGCTGAATTTTACTGTTTCGATAAACAAATTCCATTTCTTCATTTGTTACTTCTTTTAATTCTCCTGTTCGAGATAATACAGTAACTTTTTGAATGACATCTTTAACTTCTCCATCGTAGGCTCCAGCATTCATGAAGACAGCACCACCTACACTCCCGGGAATCCCGCAAGCAAATTCAAGTCCACTCAAACTGAAACCAGAAGCTTTCTTACTAACATCAATCAAAGCGGCACCAGCTTGTGCAACGATAGTCTTTTCATGTACAGAAATCTGATCCATTTCAGTTAAAATCAGTGTGACTCCACGAATCCCACCGTCTTTAACGATTAAATTACTGGCATTCCCTAAAATGGTCAACGGCCATTTTTTTTCATGAATATAAGTTACGATTTCTGCGATTTCTTCTTTTCTTTTAGGGAATACTAGTACATCTGCAGGTCCACCAGTTTTTGTATAAGTATAATGTGCTAAGGGTTCATTTATTTTAATAATTGAATCTTTAAATTTTTGTTGGAATATTTTTAAGTCCATGTATCTTTACGTTCCTCTCAATTAATATCCGTTCTAGTCTGGTAGGCAATTTTCTGAAAAACTAAATTATCAGTTTTTTTTATTCTAACATGAATATACCATATGTAATAGTTATAATTCTAATTGTAACTAAACCGTCAACCTTTTCACTCTAAAACATCATCATTCATTAATGAATGTACAACTATAATCTTTCGTTTTTACATTCCAGATTAAATTAGATATGATTAGAGTAACATATATTGGAGGAATTACTTATGAAATTGATATCTTGGAACGTAAATGGCTTACGTGCAATTGTTCAAAAAGATTTTCTGAATCAATTCAAAGATCTAGATGCTGATTTTTTCTGCTTACAAGAAATCAAACTGCAAGAAGGACAAATCGACTTGGAATTTGATGGATATACTTCATATTGGAATTATGCAGATAAAAAAGGGTATTCTGGAACAGCTATCTATACTAAATATGATCCAACAAAGGTTATCTATGGAATCGGTATTGATGAACATGATTCAGAAGGTAGAGTAATCACCTTAGAGTATGATGATTACTTCATTGTTACTTGCTATACTCCTAATTCTCAGTCAGAATTGAAGCGTATTGATTATCGTTTACGCTGGGAAAGAGACTTTCAGGCTTATATTCGGTCCCTTAATTCTGCAAAACCGGTAATTTTATGTGGAGATCTAAATGTGGCTCATAAAGATATAGACTTAAAAAATCCTGATAATAATCGCAGCAGTGCTGGATTTTCTGATGAAGAACGTTCTCAGTTTACAGCATTCTTGCAAAGTGGATTTATAGATACTTTCCGCTACTTCTATCCTGACCAAGAGGAGATCTATTCTTGGTGGAATTACCGATTTGGAGCTAGAAAGCGAAATGCAGGATGGCGTATTGATTACTTTATAGTTTCAAAACCGTTAGAAGACAAATTAGTAGATGCTAAGATCCATACTAACTATACCGGTTCAGATCATTGTCCCGTAGAACTACAGATAGACTTATAAAAACAAAAGACTTTCTTGAGAAATTCAAGAAAGTCTTTGTGCTTTTATACATATGGATATTCAATAATTTCAGCTTCAGCTTCATCTATCACAACAGACGTAAAGGCATTTGCATTATGGAACATTCTCTTACAATCTTCACTAAGACGAACGATCTTAAACGTTTTACCCGCATCTTCATAACGCTTTGTGATGGAGCTGATCGATTCAACAGCCGAATAATCTGAAACTTTAGCATATTTCAAATCTAGAATAACTTTATCTGGGTCATTATCAACATCGAAAAGTTCTTTGAAATTTAATACAGATCCAAAAAATAATGTACCATTGATTTTATATGTTTTTTCTCCGACATTCGTTTCTTCAACATTAGCATATATAACTTTCCCTTTTTCCCAGGCAAAAATTAAAGCTGAAACAATAACGCCTGCAATAACTGCTGTGGCTAAATCAGCAAAAATTGTAATAACAGATACGACTATCACGACAAGGATATCCTGTGCAGGAACTTTTCCCTTGTATCGTAAACTTTCCCATTTAAAAGTTCCAACTACAACCATAAACATTACTCCAACAAGTCCAGCTAAAGGAATAGCATTAATGAAACCTGAACCAAACATAATGAAAAACATCAACGCAGATGCAGCTACAATTCCAGATAAGCGATGTCTCCCGCCAGACTTAATATTTATGATGGATTGACCGATCATCGCATCTCCTCCCGTACCGCCGAAAAACCCATTAACGGTATTAGCAAGTCCTTGTGCAATAATTTCCTTATTCGTTCTTCCTCTTGTATTTGTCATTTCATCAAGCACTTGTAAGGTTAAGACCGCTTCTGTCAGTCCAACTAACCCGCCAATTACAGCATAAGGGGTAATAATACTTAATGTTTCAAGGTTTAAAGGTACTTGTGGAATATGAAACTCTGGTAATCCTCCTACAATTTCCATACCGGCAAAGTCTTGAACATTCTGAAGATGAATACCATATGATCCTAATACAACTGCAATGATCGTCATTACAACGATTGCAACCAAACTTGAAGGAATCGCTTTGGTGAATTTAGGAATAAAGTGAATCATCAGCATAGTGAATCCTACAAAAGCAATCATGAGTGTTAGATCAACCCCTTACATCCAAACTGATTCTGTTACAGATACACCATCCACTTCTGTTACTTGATTAACTTTAAATTGATCTAATTGAGCTATAAAAATTACAATAGATAGTCCATTTAAAAACCCTAGCATAACTGGATATGGAATTATTCTTGCATATTTACCTAATTTTAAAAGTCCTATACTGACTTGAATAATACCCACTAACAACACCGTCGCAAAAAGATATTCCAGCCCATGTGTTGCAACTAATGATGCAAACACAACTGCCATTGCTGCTGTAGAAGAACTGATCATTCCAGGTCTTCCGGTAAATATTGCCGCAACTAATCCAATGATAAAAGCAGTCTGCAAACTAAGTATTGGACTGACACCTGCTACAAATGCAAAAGCGATCGATTCTGGAATCAGTGCTAAAGCAACTGTTAGTCCTGATAACACATCATTTTTAGCTGCTGACTTATTATCTTTTAAAAATTGCAATGGTCGAAACCTACCATTCTTCAACAAACTATTATTTCCCATTCTATTCTCTCCTTTTTCAGCTATTCTATCCTAGCAGCTGCAATTAAACATGTTAACACATAAATTATTTAAAACAATGAAAAAATCACTTATAAGTGAATAAGTTAATTTTTAAGTGTTTCCATTATGAGAGTTCTCTTTTTTTAACCTGTTATTCATGCTATCATGTCTCTAGTATGTAAAAACTCAATCGAGGTGCTTTTATGGAAATCGGACCCAGAATCAAAGAACTTAGAATCGCTTCAAATATGACAGCCAAAGAATTAGCGCACAAAATCGACATATCTCCTTCATTCATTTCAGCAATCGAACATAATTCTACTAAACTATCTTTAAAGACTTTGGAGCATCTCTGTGAAGCATTAAATGTCAGTCTGGCAGAATTTTTCAATGACGAGATCAGCCCCATCGAGAAAAAATTGATTTCATTGATTCAATCTTTACCCGAAGAAAAGCAGTATGATCTATTGAAATTTTTAGATGGTTTAGTTATTAAAAGATAAATATATATCACTTTAAAATATGTAAAATTTAAATATCTTGCTTTTAAACATATACTTTTATATAATGAGTTCGACAATAAAATATGCTTACGGGAGTAACTTGCAGTGCAAACTGTTACAGTGCCACCAACCGTAGATAGTTCATATCTGCTGGTGCTGTATTAAATAGTGAGACGTATGCGGAGATTTTCCAACTCCGCATACGTCTTTTTCTATCTATTAGGTACCCTAAAACAGAAGAGAAAGGATTAAATGAATGAATTTTTATCAGCAATCCCCTGAAGATGTATTATCTTCTTTAAACACGACCGACAAAGGTTTAACTTCTGAGGAGGTTAAGAAGAAACAAGAGGAACATGGTTACAATGAATTAGAACAAAAAGATCGTCAATCCTTATTTTCATTATTTATTGACAGCTTCAAAGATCCTATGGTTATCGTTCTACTGATTGTTGCCATTATACAAATCGTTTTAGGAGAGACAATCGAATCTATTATCATCCTTACGGTTCTGATTATCAATTCTATTTTAAGCGTAGTTCAAACTCGAAAAGCAGAGGATTCATTAGCTTCGTTGAGAGACATGGCTGCGCCATCTGCAACAGTGGTTCGTAATAATAGCACACAGAGTGTTCCTTCTAAAGAGATCGTAGCAGGGGATATCGTTATTCTTGAAGCCGGAAACAATGTCCCGGCTGATGGTCGCTTACTCGAAGCTGAGTCTTTACAAGTTGAAGAAGGCGCCTTAACTGGGGAATCTGTTCCTTCTGACAAAGAAGCGATTATGATCAGCGAAGAAACTGCTTTAGCCGATCGAAAAAATATGGTCTATAGTGGAACGCTTGTGACTTATGGTCGTGCTCGTTACGTAGTTACTGGAATTGGTAAAGAAACCGAAATGGGCAAAGTTGCTGAACTGATACAAAACGTATCTGCTAAGCAAACTCCACTCCAACGTAAGTTAGAATCCTTCAGTAAAAAATTAGGATTTGTGATTCTTGGTTTATCAGTATTGATCTTTGCAATTCAGGCATTCAGAATTTTCACTGGTGAGGGACCTGAAGATCTGCAAATTGAGTTACTCAATGCTTTCATGTTTGCAATTGCTGTAGCTGTTGCCGCTATTCCAGAAGCATTACAATCCATCGTAACTATTGTATTGTCTGTTGGAACAAATAAAATGGCGAAAAAACATGCTATTATACGTAAACTTCCAGCTGTAGAAACCTTGGGATCAACAGGTGTCATCTGTACAGATAAAACAGGCACATTAACTCAAAATAAAATGACTGTTGTACAAGCTTACCTTCCCGAACACAAACAAGAACTCTATTCATCTGAACCAACTGATTGGTCCTTTGGTGAAAATAGATTAAATCAGATCGCTGTATTAGCAAATGACTCTTCTTTAAATGAAGAAGGCGAAGCAAGTGGCGACCCAACTGAAGTTGCTCTAATTAATTACAGTAATAAAATCGGACTGCCATTTTCTGATTTACGTAATAAATTTCCTAGAATTGAAGAATTACCTTTTGACTCAAGCCGTAAATTAATGTCTACTTTACAAGAAATTGATGGTGAAAAGCTTTTACTAACTAAAGGTGGTCCGGATGTCGTATTCAAACGCTGTTCAAAAATTTTGATCAATGGCGAAGTTGTAGAAATGACAGAAGAGTATTCCAAAACACTTTATGAAAAAAATGAAGAGTATTCTAATCAAGCTTATCGCGTATTAGCGTTTGCCTATAGACCATTATCTAAAGAAGCGTTAGATTTAGAAGATGAAAATGATCTTATTTTCGTAGGTCTGCTTGCTATGATTGATCCACCAAGAGAAGAAGTTTCTCAGGCAATCAAAGAAGCAGCAGAAGCTGGCATTCGTACAGTTATGATTACAGGTGACCATAAAACAACCGCTCGTGCAATTGCTCTTGATTTGAACTTGTTCAAAGAAGATGATATTGCTTTGACCGGTCAAGAACTAGATGCTTTATCTGAAGAAGAGTTAATGGAAAAATTAGAACATATCAGTGTTTATGCACGTGTTACTCCAGAAAACAAAATCAGAATTGTTCAAGCTTGGCAAAACAAAGACCAAATTACTGCAATGACGGGAGACGGAGTAAATGATGCTCCTGCCCTTAAACAGGCAGATATCGGAATCGCAATGGGAAGCGGAACAGATGTGTCGAAAGATGCTTCTGCTATGATCCTGACAGATGATAATTTTGTTTCTATCGTAAGTGCTGTTGCCGTTGGTCGAAATGTTTACAGTAACATCAAAAAAGCAATTGCCTACTTGTTCTCAGGTAACTTAGGTGCTGTTGTTGCCATCATTGCTGCGCTACTCATGAATTGGATCAACCCATTCACAGCTTTGCAGTTATTGTTTATCAACTTAGTGAACGATTCCATTCCAGCTATTGCTTTAGGAATGGAAAAAGAAGAACCACATATTATGAAACAAAACCCAAGAGATCCTAACGAAGGGATTTTTACTGGTCAGACCTTACAATCTGTCATCTTAAGAGGATTTACAATTGGTATAGCTGTTATCATTTCTCAAGCTCTTGGAATTTACTATTTCGATTCACCAGAAATCAGTGTAGCTATGGCATTTACCACATTGATTTTATCAAGAACTTTACAAGTATTCCCTGCTCGTTCGAATACTCAAACATCATTACAGGCAGGGTTCTTTTCAAATAAATATGTTGTTGGAGCATTTGCAGTATGTATGACACTTTATGGAATTACCATGCTTCCATTTATACGTCCAATTTTTGATATTCCAAGTACATTTGGATTAACAGAGTGGTCAATTGCGGCCGGTCTTGCACTAGCAACTACGATTATTCTAGAATTAAAAAAACTTGTCTTTCCATCAAAATTAGCTGATTAGTTCTAACTATCGGCTGATACAAATATTTCAAAAAGCCACTAGAGAAATCATTTTCTGATTTCTCTAGTGGCTTTTTCGTCTAAATCTTAAAGCCAAATCCTACAATTAAAAAAGTGTTATATCCATGTTACACTGTTAGTAGAGACACTATTGTTTACCCATAAAGTTATTCAATAGGATTACATAACTAGGAGAGAGAATATATGAAACATTCAAAAGTATTTTTATTAAGTGTATCAACCTCTACTTTATTTTTCCTTTCAGCTTGTCAACAGACTGATGATACTATTGATACAAATAGTCAGTCAGCTGATTCTCAACAGGCGAAAGAAGAACAGGAAATAGTTGAACGACAGACCGATGCACCTGAATCAGAAGATGTGAGTTCAAATATTCCTGATAATACAGAAAGCAAATCAAATTCGACGTCTCACGATGTAGCAGCTGATTCTAACCAAACTACTAGGCTAAAAGAAGAATATATGGCAAAACTTGAAGATGAAAAAGAACAAACAGAAGAATTAAGAGCGAATCCTTCTGACTCTTCTACATATGCTATGAAAGAAATTGAAGGAAACCTTTTCGATACTTGGGACAGACTTTTGAATGAAATTTATGGCGTCTTAGAAACCCAGCTTTCTACTGAAGTTATGGCATCCTTAAGAGTAGAACAGCGTGAATGGATTAAGTACCGCGATAATACTGCAAAAAAATCTTCTTTAAAATACGAAGGAGGTACTCAAGAACAGCTTGAGTATGTAGCTGTTGAAAATAACTTAACAATGGATAGATGCTTTGAATTAGTAAAAAAATATATGTAATACTTTACTTTTTTATCCAAACAACGAAAAGCCTGAAGACTGCAAATCTTCAGGCTTTCCATATATATTTTATACTTTTTTTTTAACGTTTGTTTTCATCAATTCATCAACATTCTGAACTGTTTCAGGTTGGTTTTCTTCAATATCTCTGATTTTGTCAGCGAATTGTGGAAGGTATTCTTTATGTGCATAAAGCATCTCATCTAGAACCGTTTTAGCAATTGTTCCGCCTGGAATCAACGGATTAACAGTGAAGGCTTGTAAGGCAGCACCGTAATTTCCTTCGATTGCAGCTCTAATAACTGTTTCTTCCATTCCTTTCATATTCTGGATGATGCCCCGAGCTCCAGCGTTAGGGAATTCTCCCCAGTTGTATGGTTCAAATCCGTGAGCCGTTACAACACCTGATACTTCAACTGCACAGTCATATGGTAAATCAGTGATTGTACCATTATTTTTAGTTGATACAACCATCTCAGTATGTTTATCATTTTGGATTGAAGCAATGATCTCACATGCTGCATCGCTATAATGCGTTCCGCCACGTTGGGATAGTTCTTCTGGTTTATGATCCAATTCCGGATCTTTGTATAGTTCAAATAAACGCGCTTCCGTTTCTTTAACAACCTGTGCTCTAGTCTCACCATTTTCAAATTCTTCAATTGAATGTTCCAGCATTTCATCTTCAATATAATAGTAACGATGGTATCCACAAGGCAACATATGCAAATCTTGAATTTGTTCATAATGGAATAATGCACTGTGAATATTCTTCAAATGATTATCATCTTCATTCTGATTAGGTCCATAAATCAAGTCGATCAAATCATCCGTCCGCTCTTTACCTGATTTATCCCAGACTTTATGCCAGTGGAAATGGTTAATTCCTGCAAATTTGAAGAAAAGATCTTCTTTTGGCAACTCTAGTTTTTCTGAAGCTGTTTTAACGTGCCCGATTGGTACGTTA
Source organism: Marinilactibacillus piezotolerans (assembly GCF_900114235.1). Lineage (GTDB taxonomy): Bacteria > Bacillota > Bacilli > Lactobacillales > Carnobacteriaceae_A > Marinilactibacillus > Marinilactibacillus piezotolerans. Next base: position 26,140 of record NZ_FOSJ01000007.1, read on the forward strand.
CATAATCCTACTGTTTTTTCCCAACCACCATGTTTGATAGCTGCTTCTGTTACCATACCTGCCGGATTGGTAAAGTTAACCAGCCAAGCATCCGGACACTGCACCTTCATATCTTCAATAATGTCTAAGATAACTGGTATTGTACGGAATGCTTTAAAGATTCCCCCTGCACCATTCGTTTCTTGACCTAAGATCCCATGAGATAATGGAATTCTTTCATCTTTTACACGAGCATTCAATAGCCCTACGCGAAATTGAGTCGTAACAAAGTCAGCATCTTTTAAAGCTGTTTTACGGTCTAATGTTAAGGTTACAGTCCAGTCAAGACCTGCTGCTTCTACCATCCTCTTAGCCATAGCTCCAACGATTTCAAGTTTTTCTTTACCATCTTCAATGTCTACCAGAACAATTTCTTTAATTGGAAGTTCATCTTTACGTAAAATATACCCTTCGATTAATTCCGGAGTGTAGCTTGATCCTCCACCAATTGTAACGATTTTTAATCCATCTTTTGCCATTGTTCATTTCCTCCTTAGGTAAAAACAATAATCGAAAAACGCTTTCAATTCTTTACATACTTACTGTATTCTATGTAATGGTTTACACACAAGCCTATTTATTATTTTATTTGAAAAAAATTTATCCTACATCACTCAAAAAGAGTAAGCCGGGAATGATTCCCAAACTTACTCTAAAAGATTTTATTTATATAAAGGATACTGCTTAGTCAATTCGCGAACTTCTATTTTAATCTCATTTAATACGTCATCATTATATTGATTTTCAAGTGTTTTAATAATTAATTTCGCAACTTTCTTACTTGCTTCTTCATCAAATCCTCTGGTTGTAATAGCAGGCGTACCGATACGAATTCCACTGGTTTTAAATGGACTTAATGTCTCATATGGTATTGTATTTTTATTAACAGTAATACCTACTGTATCCAGTAACGCTTCAGCTTGTTTTCCGTTCATCTCAAAGTTAGTTACTTCAAGCAATAACAAGTGATTGTCTGTTCCACCACTGATTACGCGGCCTATAGATTCTTTGAATACTTCAGCCATGATTTGAGCATTTTTGATGATTTGCTGCGTGTATGTTTTAAACTCAGGCTGCAGTGCTTCTTTAAAAGCAACTGCTTTTGCAGCAATGACATGCTCAAGGGGACCACCTTGAATCCCGGGGAAGATGGCACTGTTCAACCGTTTAGCATATTCTTCTTTAGCTAAGATCAAGCCACCTCTTGGACCTCTTAATGTTTTATGTGTAGTACTCGTTACAACATCTGCATAAGGAACTGGATTTGGATGTTCTCCAGTAGCGATCAGTCCCGCAATATGAGCCATGTCAACCATTAAAATTGCGCCTACTTCATCTGCAATCTCTCTGAATCTCTGGAAGTCAATTTCTCTTGGATAAGCGCTATAGCCTGTGATAATCAATTTTGGTTTATGCTCCAAAGCCAGTTCACGAACTTGTTTGAAATCAATGGTTTCTGTTTCTTTATCTACACCATAAGGAACAACGTTATATAACTTTCCACTGAAATTCACTTGTGAACCGTGAGTCAAATGTCCTCCATGTGACAAATCCATTCCCATATAGGTATCTCCAGGTTCTAAAAAAGTCTGAAAAATCGCCATATTTGCTTGAGAACCTGAATGAGGTTGAACATTTGCATATTCAGCGCCAAACAGTTTTTTTACTCGCTCAATAGCTAAATTCTCAACAATATCGACAAATTTGCAGCCTCCATAATATCTTTTGCCTGGATAACCTTCTGCGTATTTATTGGTCAGTACGCTTCCCTGTGCTTTCATCACCTCTTGAGAAACAAAGTTTTCGGAAGCAATCAGTTCAATATTTTCTTCTTGTCTCTTTTTCTCTTGTTCTATAGCATCAAATACTTCTTGGTCAAAACTCAATGCACACAACTCCTTCATGTGATATAAAAAGAGTATAGCATAGTGAAACGATTCAGACTTATAATCTTGAAAATTTATCAATGAAAAATCATGATTATTCGGGTATGGAAACTTAAAGGTATATTTAAGAAATAGAGCTTATAGGAAATTAATTTAAGCTTATTTTACTATTGAAACATGTCTGATTCATGGTATACTTTATAAGAATACACGTTCGTTTTAGACAGATATTTTAATAGATCAACTTAACCGCTCACTTAGAAAAGGCAGGGATATAATGAATTTTACTGCGATCGATTTTGAAACAGCAAACCGTCAGACTCATAGTGCTTGCTCAGTAGCCCTTACTGTTGTAAGAAACAATCAAATCGTGGATGAATATTATACTTTAATCAAACCCGATACTTGGTTTGATGCAACAAATATTCGCATACATGGTATTCGAGAACAAGATGTGCTGCACTCTCCTTATTTTCCAGAAATCTGGGAAGAAATGTCTTCCTACTTCACAGCAGAACAACTTGTGGTTGCTCATAATATGCCATTTGATAAAAGGATACTACAAGGAACATTGAACTATTATGGCGTAGAGCAACCATCTTTCCAAACTTTATGTACTGTTCAATCATCAAGACGATTGTTGAAGCAGCTGCCTAATCATAAATTAAACACTGTTGCTGCTCATTATGGTATCCCATTAAATCATCACCACGCATTAGATGATTCTAGAGCTTGTGCTAAGATATTAATCAATCAGGAAAAAGAAAATGGTATAGAAACTTTGAAAAGTTTAGTAAAATATTCGTGAAAACAATACCCCTTAATGAGATTATGTTAAATCTCATTGAGGGGTATTTTAAATCCGCTTTAAGTATAATCTTCCTTTATATTGCGGTTATTTAGTCATTATATTCTTTCTATAATATAGAGATATAAGGATTTGCACTTAGCTTATTGAATGAAATACTTTTGAGTTATATCTAAGACTCTTTTTCGTCCAGCTCATGCTTTGTTTCGGCTTGCAAGTTTGATGCATACGGTATTTCCTTCTAGCTCATGACTGGTCCAGCTTGCGAATTTGATACAAACTAGATTTCCGTCTAGCTCACGACTGGTTCTACTTCTGAGTTAGATGCAATCTGGATTTTCGTCTAGTTCACGGCTTGTTTCTACTTGCGAGTTAGATACAAATGGTATTTTCTTCTAGCTCATGTCTTTTTCTACTTACGAGCTAGACGCAAACAAATTTTCCATGTTACTCACGATCTCAAGTGGATTCGAGTTACTGTAAAGTCCCCTTTCAAGGCTAAATCAAATTAATTTCGACATCATACAAACCGGCAAAAATTCTCCATCATCTCTAACGCCTCTTTCCATGACGCCTTCTAGTTCAAACCCATATTTTTCATACAAATGGATCGCTCGTTCATTCCTCTGTTGTACTTTCAATTCAATACGATTAATTGTCTCTGAGTCTTCTGCCCATCTTAGAACTTCCTCAAGCAGTTCTGTACCGATTTTAAATCCCCAGTACTCTTTATCCACTACTATACCCAGTTTTCCTATATGATTGATCTTAGGTTTGTCTGATGCATGGATCGATGCCATTCCAATGATTTTATCATCTAATAAGGCAACAATTAAGCAATTATTTGGAGAATCATAGAGCTTTGCAATATGACGACTTTCTTCTTCTACAGTTAATCCTGATCCTTCTTCTCCCATTGTCATAAATCCAGTTTGCAAAGCTGTTTTTTCTAGACAATCCAGCAAAGCTTTTGCATCTTCCGGGATAGCTTCTCTAATACCAATCTCAATCTTTTCTCTCATCTTCTAACTCCTTCAATACTTTTTCATAAGCTTCTCCTACAGCAGAAATCGTCAATGTCCGCTGATTAATATCTATTAAAGAGGTATCAATTTGAATCAATAAATGATTTTGTGGTAATTCCTCTTCCACTACAGATCCCCATTCAACTATACAAATACCTTCACCATCGAAGTATTCATCCAGTCCCATTTCTTCTGCACCAGTATTTTCCAATCGGTATAAATCCATATGGTAAAGCGGTAACCGACCTTGTGTATACTCTCTAATAAGCGTATAGGTTGGGCTCTTAATAATTCTTTCAATTCCAAGGCCTTCAGCAAACCCTTTAGTAAAGGTAGTTTTTCCAGCACCTAATTCCCCTTCCAGCAGAACAGTCATACCGGGCTTTACAAGCTGAGCCACTCTAGAAGCCAATGCTCTTGTTCCAGCTTCTCCATTTGTTTCAAAGACCTTAGTCATATGAATTCTTCCTTTACATAATTTGAAATTATTTTACCATATCTGTAATTGAAATCCTATTACCTATGTATAACATCGCTTATTCCTATATATATTAACCTATTTTATTCATAAACTTTATTTTATACTGTTAAATTAAAAAAGAATGAATAATCTTAGTTAAACTTTCGAAACTTTTTATTGAAAAAATCGAATAGTTAAAGAGCGAACCCTTAAATATTTCTTTTAAAGAGGCATCGCGCCCTAAACACAATATTGTTTTTTTAATATATTTTTTTACTTTATATTCACTTTCTTTGTTAGAAAATAGGTATTATTTCAATATATTTCTTCTTATTTTCTCTTTTGCACAGTATCATAAAGTTATTATTATTTTAGAAAGAAGATGACTTATGCCAACTTTATTCAACCGAAAGTATGATGGTTTATACTATGCTGAACTTGTAAAAAACAAATTAGCTTCTCCAGAAGAATTAGTCATAGAAAGTTTTAAGCAAATCAAAAAGTATAATTCAAATTTGAATGCTGTAATCTCTACTAGAAAAGATGCTGCTATGCATGAAGCACGTACACGCCACTTTGATGCTCTTCCTTTCGGTGGGGTACCTATATTATTGAAAGGGCTGGGACAAAATTTGAAAGACGAACCAGCCACCTCTGGATCTCGTATCTTAAGAAATGTCAAAGCCCAACATACAGCTCATTTTGTGAGAGACTTGGAACAAGCAGGGTTTATTCCAATCGGTCACACAAATGTACCAGAATTCGGATTTACCAACATTACGAATCCTGATTTATATGGTCCAGCTAAAAATCCTTGGAATAACCATTATAGCCCCGGAGGTTCCAGTGGTGGTGCCGCTGCAGCCGTTGCTTCTAATATTACATCTATTGCGGGTGCCAGTGATGGCGGTGGATCTATTCGTATTCCAGCTTCTTTTACGGGACTGATCGGATTGAAACCTACTCGGGGTCGCACATCTGTAGGACCAGGAAGCGGACGTGGTTGGCAAGGTGCTTCTATTAGTTTTGCATTGACTAAATCCATTCGTGATACGGCTGCTTTATTAGATGTTCTTCAAGTTATCCAGCCTCAAGCTGCTTTTCAGACCCCGTTATTTGAAGCAGGATATCAAAATGTTTTTTCTAAACCGTTAAATAGACACTTAAAAATTGCAGTAAATTTAAAGTCACCTAGCACTCACCCTATTTCAAACGAAGCAACCCAGGCCGTAAAACAAGCCGCTTCCTGGTTTGAATCAAATGGCCATTATGTAGAAGAAGCTAAACCTGATATCGACACAATCAAGCTCATGAAAAGTTATTATGCCATGAATGCAGGAGAAACAGCAGCACTTTTCGAGAACCTTGAACAAAATTTCAATAAACAATTTACAATAGAAGATATGGAATTATTGACCTGGACATTGCTTCAGGCTGGAAAAAAGCTGCCAGCTGCAGCTTATTCTAACGCTCTTGCTAATTGGGATCAAGCAGCTGAGAGATATCATTATTTTCATCAGGAGTACGATTTATTACTGGAACCTGCTACAGCAGACGCAGCACCTGAATTAAATCGTAAATATTGGTCTGATGCCTTCAAAGAAAAAATGCGCTATACACAGGAGTACTCATCAAACGAAGCTCAGAAAATTATCTGGGATATGTTTTCAAAAAGTTGGGATATTACCCCTTTCTCTCAGCATGCCAATTTAACAGGACAACCCGCCATCAGCTTACCGACTCACTTGACTGAACAAGGATTACCACTCGGTATACAACTTACTGCGCCTAAAGGGCAAGAACACCTTCTACTACAAGTCGGTTATCAGATGGAACAAGCTGGATTATTTATTTAGAATCGCCACATAAAAAAGCATTTCAAGGATTATCAACCTTGAAATGCTCTTTTCTTGATTCATTATGAACTTCTACTTTTTATCTTCCAGTGCTGAATGTCCCATATAAGCTTGTAACATCCAAATAGTTTTATCTACTTCTGTTTTTTGAGAAATCAACAGATCATTTGATACACCATCATTTTCTTCGTCTGTTAATTTTATTCCGCTTGATAGTTCATCTCTTAATATCTCAAAATCAGTAATTACACTTTGGATCATTTCTTTTTCAGATAAATTCTTATCATCGATAGATTCCTTTATCAGTGAATGGTCAATAAACTCTTTTAACGTTGAATAAGGTTCTCCACCAATAGCAAGAAGCCTTTCTGCCATATCATCCATTTGAACAGTTAAATCATCGTAAAGTTCTTCTAATTTAGGATGTAGTGAGAAAAAATTCGGTCCCTTAATATACCAATGCGCCTGATGAAGTTTCACATAAAATAATCCTTGAGTAGCGACTAATGTATTGAGATATTCTTTTACTTTTTCATTTGCCATTGTACTTCCTCCTATATATTTATTCTACTATTACTATACGCTTTATTAATCACAAAGTCTAATAATTTGTCTTCCTTCGACAGTTCCATCATTATTCGATATAATGGAGAGAATAAAGAGAAATCATTTGACCATATAACATTCAAAATGCATTTCGGGAGGAAGTCTAAATGATACAAGTACGACAAATCGTTACTGGAACTATTGAAGAAAATTGTTATATCGTATATAAAGATAATAAAGCACTTATTATCGATCCAGGAGATGAAACAAGTAAAATCAAAAACGAAATTGAAGAGTTGGAAGTTCAGCCTATTGCTATCTTGTTAACTCATGCACATTTTGATCATATTGGGTCTCTTGAAGACATTCGAGTCGACTATGATATTCCAGTCTATATCAGTCCTGAAGAAAAAGACTGGTTAGGCGACCCTATTGCAAATTTATCTTTTAATAATCCATTTACTGTAACTGCAAATCCAGCTGAACAGCTTTTTGCACCTGTTCAAAAACTGACGATCGATGAATTCACTTTTGAAGTTGTTCCAACTCCAGGACATTCTCCAGGTAGTGTCAGTTTTATTTTCCATGAAAATCACTTTGTCATTTCTGGAGATGCTTTATTCAGAGGAAGTGTCGGTAGAACAGATCTTCCCGGAAGCCAACCCGAGGTCTTACTAGACGGGATAAGGAAATATTTATTTTCATTGCCTGATGATTATACTGTTTATCCTGGTCATGGTCGAGATACGACGATTGGTAATGAAAAACATACAAATCCTTATTTTAATTGATTGTGAGTGAATAATTTGAAACATATTTTAATATTGCATACTGGCGGAACGATATCTATGAGTACTGATCAAAGTACTGGCGTTGTAAAACCCAGTTCCGAACATCCTTTAAATGAATATAGTTATATGTTTGATAAAGAAGTTCGATTGACTGAAGAAGATATACTACAGCTCCCTTCTCCTCATATGACACCAGAACATATGCTTATCGTAAAAAAAAGAATCGATGCAGCAATTCGTTCAAAAGAAATCGACGGCGTCGTGATTACTCACGGAACGGACACATTAGAAGAAACGGCTTATTTTTTAGATTTAACAGTTGAGTCAGTCATTCCAATCGTACTGACTGGTGCAATGAGACCAACTAATGAAATCGGATCTGACGGCGTAAGGAACCTTCAAAGTGCTGTTTGGACAGCTATGTCAGATAATGCTGCTGAAAAAGGCGTATTAGTCGTAATGAACGAAGAAATCCATGCAGCCAGGTACGTAACGAAAACACACACCACTAATGTAGCAACGTTTAGAACTCCTACTTTTGGTCCAATTGGAATTGTTTCAAAAAAAGAAGTTATGTTCTTCCAGAAATTAATTAAAACAGAGTATTTCCCAATTGAACAAGTCACTAAGACTGTGCCGCTTTTAACAGCTTACGCCGGTATGAGCGGAGCGTTTCTAGAAGCACTAGCTCAGACTGGTATTGACGGAGTAGTTATTGAAGCTTTAGGGGCGGGAAATCTGCCACCAGCTACATTGAACGGTATAAAATTACTATTAGATCAAAATATCCCTATTGTTCTCACTTCTCGTGCTTTTAATGGTATCGCACAAGATATTTATGACTATGAAGGTGGCGGGAAACAATTGAAAAATGCTGGAGTCATTTTCGCTCCTGGATTGAGTGGTCCAAAAGCACGATTAAAGCTGCTGATCGTATTAGAGAAGTCTTCTGATCATAATTATATATCCGAAGTTTTTGAAATCATGTAACTATACAGTAAAACCCGCAGGAATTAGAGTAGCTCAATGATTCCTGCGGGTTTATTTTATTTATTGGGTGGCATCTAAATCCCATTTTTTAACTTGAATCCTAGAGCTACCTTCAAATTTAATCTCTCTTAGATTACTATTAGGATAGATTCTAGTCGTCATAACAAACTCTCCATCATTAATAAATATTTCCAGAGAAGATGAATCAACAAATAATTGGATACTTGTCAAAGTTGATAGTTCAATAGACCTCGTTTTCCTGCCATATCCTGATTCTCCTAACTCAAGTGTGAATAAATTACCATTAAAAGTAATCTTTACATCCTGAGACAAGAAAATTTTTAGTGATTCAGTCGGTTTTTCTATATCAACGATCATTTCGTATGCATCACTTGTTTCTGAAACAGTGTAATTCGTTTCTATTAAGTCCACTCTTTGTGACCATTCATTTTTTCTAAGAACGCGATATTCCTCCAACGGTCTTTGCTTCAACTTGCCTTTTTCGATATTTAATTCTCTTGGCATCGTCATAGCATGCTGCCAGCCTCGTTCAATGGTTGGGTTTGAATACTCCGGTTCTATATCCGGCAAGCCCATCCATCCCCAGAGAATTCTACGACCTTTTTCATCTTCAAATGTCTGAGGAGCATAAAAATCGAATCCTCTATCTAATTCTTCAAAATCCGTATTCGGTAAAAATTTCAATGTGCTCCAATCCGTTTCGCCTATTAAGAAGCCAGATTGATAGACATTTTCAAACTTATATCCTTCTCTTAGTACTCCTTGAGGAGACATCAATAGTATGTCTTGTCCGTTTAATGTAAAAAAATCCGGGCATTCCCACATATATCCTAGACCCGACTGGTTATCTAGTAAATTGCCTTTATAGTTCCAGTCATTTAAATTCTCCGATTCATATAGTAATATGGCACCCTTGTCCTGACTTGTACGTCCACCTAATACCATATAAAACAAGTCATCTTTTTCAATGATTTTCGGATCTCTGATATGTTGTGTAAATCCTTCTGGATATTCGTTTGCATCAATCACAACTTCTCGGGTATCAATTGCGAACCCGTCCTTACTTGTCATATGGACCGTATTCTGTTCCCTTCCGCTCACTATATAATCATGTTCCTTCCCAATATGCTTGACATTACCTGTATAAAAGAAATGTATAAGCCCATTTCTTTCAAAAGCACTTCCAGAATAGACGCCGTGACAGTCAAATTTCTGATCAGGAAACAAAAATACTTCTTCTTCTTTAAAATAAACTAAGTCTTTAGAGGTTTTATGGCCCCAATATTTCAACCCACCAGAAGCTTCTAATGGGGAATATTGATAATATAAGTGATATATTCCATCCTTTTGATGAACACCATTCGGATCATTCAACCATCCAGTTGGTGCTTGTTGATGGTACTTCAGTCTCCATGGGTCTATTTCAACCTGTTTCAATAATTCTTTTTGTCTAGCTCGGATTCCTTTTTGTAATTCTTCTCTTATCAAGTTCATAAACCCATTCCTTCATATTCTTAGTTAGCAGATTTGATTGTTACTTCATATTCAATTCAGCATGCACTGGACGGCTTTGTAGTTTGACTAAAACAAATCCTATTACAAAAGCTACTATAATTACGAGTAAATACTGAAGTAAGCTACTGATACTATTCGTATACAATAGAAGTCCCGGAATGAACGTAATGCCCATACCAGTTGCAGAAAGCCCCAAGATATATGTTAAAAATCCTCCAGCTGCTCCACCAATCATTCCAGAAATAAATACGCGCATTGATCTAAGGGTTACTCCGAATAGTAGCGGTTCTGTAATTCCGAATAAAGTAGATGCACTAGCACTTAAAGCGTTAGATTTTTTTAATTTGCTGCTCATTAATAAAGCTGCACTTACAGCTGCTCCGAATTGTCCTGCCATACTAGCTGTTCCAAGCGTTTGTAGTACGTTTGATCCATTGTTATTCAATAAACTAATTTCAATAATACTAATTGAATGATGCAGACCCGTAATTGTAATTACTTGTTGGAAACCTGCATATATAATATAGCCAATACCAAAAGGAGCTTCTATTAGATAAATAATACTATTGATAACACCTGATTCTGCTATCTGAACAATTGGACCCAATAAAAATAACATAACTGATATTGTAATTACAATCGTTAAAAAGGGCGTAACAATTAGATCCATCATTTGAGGAACAAAAGTCCTAAACCACTTTTCTAACTTAGAAATCATCCATCCTGCTATTATGGCGGGGATTACCGAGCCTTGATAACCGATAATATCTACTCCAAGCAAATTCAAAGGTTCAGCATCACCACCAGCTACAGAATAAGCGTTTGGTAATTGCGGAGCTACCAGCATTAGACCCACTACAATTCCAAGTATGGGATTCCCACCAAATTTTCTTGTTGCGCTAAAAGCTATCAATACTGGCAGAAAAGCAAAAGCAGTATCAGTAAGCATCTCGAACATTGTTAACCAGTCCGGGCTCATCTGAACACCAAGTTCAATAATCAATCCTCTAATTCCCATTAACAAACCGGTTGTAACAAGCGCTGGAATAAGCGGTACCAAAATATCAGCTAGAGTGCGTACAACTTTCTGCACAGGACTCAAATTTTGATAGACATCATCTTTAAAATTACCTGAAGATTGATCGGACAAAGAGCCACCCATTCTCTGTTCCATTTCACTATAAACAGAATTAACTTTTCCTGTACCGAATATAAACTGATGCTGTCCAGTATTGAAAAAATATCCTTTACTTTCAGGGACTTCATCTACTCTATCTTTATCTAATTTGCTATCATCTTTTAAAATAATACGCAGTCTCGTTGCACAATGTTCAAAGTTTCTGATATTTTCTTCTCCACCTACTACGTCAATCAACTTATCAATTGTTTCTTTGTGCTTCATAATTGATCATTCTCCTTTTTAATTTTTAGCAACCGGTTCCATCATTGCTTATAAAATAATGTAACATAATCAAAATGATCAGCCTTAATAAGAACCGGTTCCTTTAAAGCGCTTTCATTTTATCAGGAACCGGTTCTGTTTACAAGCAAAAAAAAAGAAAGCCAATACTTTTCAGACTTTCTTCTTTCTTATGGTAGAGTTTTTTACAATTAATTCATTAGGAAGCAAAGTTTCGTAAGGAATATCTGTACCTTCTAATAGCTTAGTTAAATTTTCAACTGCCTGAATACCCATTTCCTTATAAGGATAGCTCATAGTAGTAATAGTTGGTTGAACATAATCCGTTTCTTCATATCCTCCAAAGCCACTGATAGAAAATTTTTCTGGAATGGAATATTCTAATTCAACTGCTGCTTTCAACACAGCTATTGCAATATTGTCCGTTGCGCAAACTACATATGAAGCTGTTGATTTCGGAAGAGAGGTCAGTGCATCTTGATAAGCTATTCTTTTAGAAAAGCTTGTCTCAATAATCGTAACATTAGTTTCTGTTACATTTTCAAGACTGTCTAAGAACCCGTTTTTTCTTTCTGAACCAACAGCTTTATCCTGCTCTGAAACTCCAAAGAAAAGAAAATCTCGATGCCCTAATTCCACCGCATATCGGCCAATAGTATAGCCAGCTTCATAATCTGCATAAGCCATTGAATGTATTGCTTCCGCTTTTTGTCCAAGTACAAGAAAAGGAATATTTGCATCATTAATAAGCTTTCTATGACTTTCTGTAATTTCTCGTGCTAGTAAAATGATACCTTCGACTTTTTGTTTAATCAGTGTTTGTATATTTCCTAGTTCTCTTTGCATATTCTGATTTGAATTAGTAATAATCAAATCGTATCCATTTTCTCGGGCTTTTTGATCAATTCCACTTAATACTTCGTTCGTAGAAGCTGAATTTAATCGAGGAATAATCACACCAATCATATTTGTTTTCGCAGCTTTTAAACTTCTAGCAAAAGTATTTGGTGTATAGCCAGTCTCTTTAACAATTTCATCTAGTTTTTTCCTTGTGGCAGAACTAACGGATCCATTATTCAAGTATCTAGACACTGTACTTTTAGCGACACCTGCTTGTCGGGCAATATCATTGATGGTAACCACTATTATTCCCTTCTTTCTCAATACGACTATGTTCTATTTTCCCACTTAAAGCTGGCACTGCAATTTGTTATGCCTTCTGTTCTAATTTTATGTGCTGATAAACTAGTTTCTTTATTTTCTGTTATACTTACATAACTTTGGATTACTTGACCTTCATAGACTTCTTTATCAAATTTCACGTTTGCATAAACTAATTTATGATTACTTAAAAATTCTCCTCCCAGCGTATTCAATGTCCAATCCAAGTATTTAGAATTATTTACATGCTGATTTGTATCAATATCAAAATAGCGAACATGAAAGGGTTTAGAATAAGCTTTTTCTTCGTCAATCTCTACTGGCTTAGGTGTTCTTTTTACTCTTTTATTGAACGTTGCTTTGTAAGGTACAACGATTTCTTCCGGTATTCTTGCCATTTTTCTTTTAGTAAAGTCAAATAATGCAAAAGTGGAATGAATCATAATCAATTCATTTCCAGTCAGGTCGCGAATGACGAAATCACGATAACAGAACAATTTGTTGTATTCCGTGGCGTATGTCTCAATTTCAATTGTCTCTTTATTTTTCGGAAAGCGATCAATCTCGAATTCGTACTGTAATATAATCCAAGAATATCCTTTTTCCTGCATAACCTCTTCGCCTAATCCTAATTCTTCCGACTGTTCTCCGGAAACTTCTAATATTAAGTTCACAAGCATAGGTAATGTCAGTGTATGCGTTCGGTCACACATATAGTAACTAATTTCTTTTGTATTTTGATATTTTTTTACGGCCATCTTTTTTCCTACTTTCAATTCAAACTACACTTATAATTTTATCACACATCAAGTAATTCCAGATATTAAATTATAAGTTTTAGCTATCACTATTTTAAATTAAAAAAAATGAGAATGTCAACGTTTACTTTTTAAAAATATAACTAATATTATGATAATTGTTGAATCATTTTCACTGTTTGTATTAAACTCGATAGAGTACTTTATATTTAAAGTATCTTTTTTATTCAATAAACTATTTAAGATATAATGTTCAAACATTATTAAGGAGGATTTATTTATGAGTGGTTCTGAAAAGAACACAAACAAAGGTTTACTTGGAATGATTGAACGAGCGGGTAATAAACTACCTCATCCAGTCATCATCTTTATCATTTTTGCAATTGGTATTATTTTTATTTCTGAAATTTCAGTGCGCTTAGGACTAAGTGCCCCAATGGCCAATCCCGAAACGGGAGAAGCAGGTATAATAGAAGCTGTTTCATTAATGAACAGTGAAGGCGTGGCACATATATTCAACAGTGCCGTTTCAAACTTCACTGGCTTTGCACCATTAGGAACTGTTCTGGTCGCTATGTTAGGTGTTGGTGTAGCTGAGTGGACTGGCTTGATTTCTTCTTCTTTAAAGAAGCTATTAAGTAATGTACCGGCATGGTTATTGACTGCTATGGTAGTGTTTGCTGGTATTATTTCCAATATTGCATCAGATGCTGGATATGTTGTAGTCGTTCCACTTGGCGCTATTATGTTTGCAGCTGCAGGTCGTCACCCAATTGCTGGTTTAGCTGCTGCTTTTGCTGGTGTTTCTGCTGGATTCTCTGCAAATCTGATATTCGGTCCTACTGATGCTTTGTTGGCTGGAATTACAAACGATGCCTTAAGTTCCGCAAATATCAGTTATGAAGTAGAAACCACAGGTAACTGGTACTTTATATTTGTATCAACCTTTGTATTAACTGGTGTTGGTGCTCTCATTACCGAAAGATTTGTGGAACCCAGACTAGGAACTTACGATGGAGATTATAAACCTACTCAAGAACCGCTATCTTCTAAAGAAAATAAAGGTTTACTATATGCGTTACTTACTTTAGTTGCCTTTTTAATTATTATGGGTCTATTAATGATTCCACAGAATGCACCACTTAGAGCACTTAATGAATCTACTGGTCAAATGACCTTGAGTAATTTCTTATCTAGTGGTTTACTATTCATGATTTTCTTACTATTTGCTCTGCCCGGCTTAGCATACGGCATAACAACTGGAAAGATTAAATCATCTCACGACTTTGTGCAAGGTATGACTGAATCAATGAGTTCTATGGGCGGATATCTGGTATTGGCTTTTTTTGCTGCTCAATTCATTGACTATTTTGCTTATACGAATTTAGGATCTATTCTTGCAAGTAATGGAGCTACTTTGCTGGAAAATATAGGATTTATCGGTCTGCCTTTAATCTTGGCCTTTATTTTATTCACATCCTTTATCAATTTATTCATGGGCTCTGCTAGTGCTAAGTGGGCTATTATGGCACCGATATTTGCTCCTATGATGTATAATTTAAATATTGCTCCTGAAATGACTTTAATGGCTTATCGTATTGCTGATTCTTCTTCAAATGTTGTCTCTCCTTTAATGAGTTACTTTGCTATGATTTTAGTATTTGCGCAAAGATATGATAAAAAAAGCGGTCTTGGAACGATCATTTCTACTATGATTTACTACACAGTTGCTTTCCTTATAGCATGGTCAGTCTTATTGATCATCTGGTACTCATTCGGATTACCGTTAGGACCTGGAGCCCCAGCTACTTTATAAATGTAAATAAAAAAAACTCACTACGACCGATAAAAGTCTGTAGTGAGTTTTTTAATCCTTATTTACTTTAATTGACCGCAAATGATAAATAAGACCGAATATTTGCAGACTCAATATTGGCATCAGAGCTACTAATGCAATCATTCCAAAGCCATCTATTAAAATATCAGCTGATGGTGTCCCTTGCGCTGCACCTTGAATAAATGCCAGTATGAAAGTAGCGGTCATAGGTCCAGAAGCTACTCCTCCTGCATCAAAAGCCATCCCTACAAACACTTTTGGTACAACAAAACTCAATCCAACTGCCAGCAGGTACCCCGGAAGTAAAAAGTGCCATAATTCTAAACCTTCAATAACGACTCTCATAGTTGAAAACAAAATTGCTGATCCTACTCCGATAGACAATGTTGATAAAATTGCTGCTGGTTTAATTGATCCAGATGTCACATTACCGATTTGCTTTGTCAGAACACTTACCGCAGGTTCAGCTAAGATGCTGACAAATCCTAGTGAGAAGCCAACAACAAACAACATAATAATAGAATTTTGTTCAGCCAATGCAAATCCTATCAAACTACCCACATTCATAAATCCAGCATTAACGCCTGCTAAGAATACAATTAGACCTACAAATACATACCCTAGTCCCTTCCAGATACGTTTTAACTGTCTTCGAGGAAGTTTTAATTTGAATTTCTGGAAAAGACTAAAAATAATGACTATGGGAGCAATGGCAATAAACACATCAAGTGTTTGACTAATTAGCTCACTGCCAAAATTAGTAAAAAATCCTCTTTCAGCTCCTACGCTAATCTCTAACGATCCTGTTAATTCCCCCATTGGAGAGAAAATATTGACGATCATAACGGATAGAATTGCCCCTGTAGAAGCAATCGCAACCAGACCAAAGCTATCCTCTTCTGAGGTTTTACTATTTTTCTTAAGTCCTGCAATACCAGTTGATAAAGCTAACAAGAATGGAACGGTTACAGACCCTGTCGTAGCACCCGAAGCATCGAAAGCAATTGATAAAAATTCAGACGATGTAAAAAATGAAAGAATAAAAATAATCCCATATGCTATGGTTAATACGTAAATCAATGAGAGACTATAAACAATCCGTAACAATCCAATAACCACCATAACAGCAATTCCTATTGAGACAACTCCTATGATGAACATACTCGAAACAGCATTCCCAGTAACTGTTCCAATCTGGTTTCCGAGAACAGTTAGACTTGGCTCTGCTGCAGAAATGAAGAAGCCTAAAATCAAACCAGCAAGCACAACTACAATTACTTTATTGGAGAATGCTATTCCTTTTCCCATGTTAGTTCCGATCGGGGTAATGGCAATATCAATCCCCACTAGAAAAATTGTCATACCGATAATAATGGCAACTGCTCCCATTAAAAATCCAACTAGAGCCGAACTCGGTAACGGTACAACCATAAAATGAATCAGCACAACTAAAATTACTATAGGAAGCACTGCTCTCAGGACTTCAAAAAATCTTTCTTTGAGTGCATTCACTATTAATCACCTTCCTATATTTATTGTATTCCTCGTGTTTCATTAAGATCGACTACGAATACAATTCCTTTGTTCGGTTCATTAATATCCTGTTCTCGACTAATTTTTTGTACGATCTGCTCTACTTGACTCTGCTCAGAGATAATCAGGATCATTTCTTTTTCAGGAACAATATCCATATTAAATATCTTTTTAGCTTCTTTGGAACCAGAACCGCGTGCTTGAATGATTGTTCCGCCTTGGGCACCAGCTTCTTGAGCGAGGTCCATCACATCTTCTGCTTCACCTTTATTCACTATTGCGAATATACCCTGATACATTTTTTTATACTCCCTTTCTTCTATTTGCTGTATCTTTTCTTGAATGGAGCCAGTATAAATTCCTAATACCTGGCTCAGTGATAGACGAAAGCCAATCCCTTTATTCTTAACATGCATTTTCTTTTTAAAAGCAATATAGTCTAATGCTTCTGTTGCTTGTTTTTCAGGAGCAATCAGTAAAACGATTTCCTTTCTTACTGTATCTAATCCTAATGCTGCTAATACGCCTTTACTTGACGTTCCTTCGCCATAAAAGACCGTCCCGCCTTCTATCCCTTTTTTTCTTGCTAATTCAATTACTCGATCTGCCTCATTGGGATTTACTATACAAACGACTAATTCCATTGAATGATTTGTTAATTGCTGCATTTTTTTACTCCTTTCATCCAAATATATCTTTTAACTAAAAACAACTTATCTATATACTTATGATACCACCTAGCCAACTTTTTCATTCATACCATCCGCAACAAGCGGTCTTGAAAAAAATTCAGTCTGCTAAAATATGTAATATTGAATTGAGAAGTACAATGAATTTTAATATATGACTATTTTGATTGAACGGGTTATTCTCGTGTATTTGCTTAGCTGAGTGTGAGGGAATATCACATTAGTAAGCTAAGAGCTGTATCAAAACATATAAAATAAAAAGTGTTACTTCATAAGCTTACCATATTCAAAGCGAGTTTCTAAAGTAAATAGCTGCATAATACCAATAATGTTTTAGGATAGCTGAAATAGTATAAAAAATGCGAGAATCTTGAATAATACAGGATTCTCACATTTGAATACTATTCTAATTATGTTTAGCTCTTATACTCAATTCTTTTTTCTTCAAAATCAATTTTTCAAACTGACTTTCCAGTTCCTGAGAAGGTTCAATACTTATTTTTCCTAGAACTGCTGCAATTTCATTTTCAATTCTCATCAAATCTTCTTCAATAGATGTCAGTTTTTCTGAATGACCCGAAAGCAGATATTCTCGATAGGTTCCTTCAAATAATTTGATTTGCTTATTATCTATGATTAAAAGTCTGTCAGCGATCTGGTTCATAAATCTTCGGTCATGCGTAACAAAAATAACACTCCCTTCGTAAGCTGACAATAAAGTCTCTAACGCCTCAATTGCTTTGGCATCAAGAAAATTTGTCGGTTCATCTAATATCAGCGTATTGTAATCCCCTACAATTAATTTCGCCAGAGCTACTTTTACTCGCTCGCCTCCACTTAAAACATGGACGGGTTTATATACCTCATCTTGCTTAAATAAGAGCTGCGCTAATACAATGCGGATCAGCGTCTCTGCTTGTACTGATTCTTCAGCAACATTTTCTAAAATTGTTTGATTCTCTTTTAAATTACTTAAGTTCTGGGCAAAATAGCCTATTTTCATAGCAGGGGTCTTTTCTATTCCTTCCGAGCCATGTATTATGCGCTGAACCAGTGTTGTCTTTCCGCTACCGTTCGGTCCAACGATAGCTACTTTTTCTCCACCCTTAATAAAAAAGGTTGCTGGTCTCCAAAGGTTTTTTTTAGGAACCTGTACACTAAAGTCAGTTACACGAATTATATACTTATTCATAAACTCTCTAGAATTTGGGATTGTCATTTTGATCGTTTCTGGTTCTTCTGGTTTGTCTACTTTTTCTAATTGATCCATTCTCATATCAATTGACTTAGCAGTTTTGTAAAGTTTTTGTGCTTTTTTCCGAAAATAGAAATGCTTAGATTCATCCGTTATTTTATCTGCTTTATTTTTCTTTTTCTCTACTGCTTCCAGTAACTGTTTTTCCTTTTTCTTGTAAACATCATAAGAAACCTGTTGATGTCTCCGTTCTTTTTGCTTTTCTTCTTTATACGTTGAATAGTTTCCAGCATACTCTGTAATTCGTTCATGACTGATTTCCCATATCTGGTTACAAGTTTTATCCAGAAAGTCACGATCGTGAGATACAATCATATAGGCTCCTTGATATGCAAGAATTTCTTTTTCAAGCCACTCTACATGTTCTATATCTAAATGCGTTGTTGGTTCATCCGCTAATAAAATTTTAGATTTTTCATTTAATATCGAAATAATTGTACTTGCTGTAACTTCACCGCCGCTTTTTGCCCCTATCACTTCCTTGATTTGAGGAAGCAGCGATACCGATTTCTGACGGTTTACTGTGCCCGATTCCGGTTGAATATTGCCTTTTATAATATTCAGTAAAGTCGTCTTGCCACTACCATTAGTTCCTACCAAACCAATTCTATCTCCTGGTTCAATTGTTAAATGATCAGCTTCAAATAATTTTCTCTCTCTGACTGAATGTTTGATCTGATTTAATTCTATCCAAGCCATTTTTATCCTGTCCCTTCTTGTGTAAGTGATTAAACATACAAAAAATTAAGACATCATAAAAACCTCCTATTCTATCTTTTGACAGAACAGGAGGCAGGTTGGCATATTTGTACTTGAAAAAACTGGAATCCTAAACCGTTCTCCAACTTATTATGCGTTTTGCATCCTGTACTATCAAGTTTAAGGCACAAAAAATAATGCTCTTACTCAAACTTTTTTTGACCTTTTGCATTCTGATAATAGGATTAGTTACGCATTGGCTTAGAAAACACTCCAATCTTTTAAATTTGAATTTAGGATACCTTACAAAGAAAACTTTGTCAACAATCATACAATAAACAAATTAATCAAAACGAACAACTCTATACCAATTATTCTGATTTGTCTTATAATTATCTGTATCAAACCCAGATGAAGCAAATCCTAGAAAACTAAAAGTGATTCCTAGTATAATAAAAGCTAAACTCAACTTAACTACAAACTTTTTCCCGATTTTCATCTGTTTACACCTCTTTTAAATAATAATTGATTTTTTAGATGATTCGTCATATTCTGACTAAACGTGATAAATTTTCTGCTGGTACTCATCGTAAACAATGTAGCAAGCAACCCTATTCCAAATAAAAGCAGTCCCAATCCAAATTGTGTTATTCCAATGTGTAATCCGTCCATAAGAGCTAATGGACTCAACACTGTACTGACTATCCCTCCAACTACTCCTGCAAAACCTATTGCACCAGTTGTAAAAGGGACGCACCAGATCACTATATAGATACTCAGTATAACTAGAACTAAAGCTAAGGCTAAACTTCCCCATAATGGAAATCCTAAGATCAGCAGAGCGATTATATAAGGACTGAATTTTTTAGATATTGGTAAATTGATTTCTAAAGGTGTTCCTTTAATAGATTCTTTGATCTTTTCTGGACTGTCCACCCTGCTTACAGCTTCTTCGCTTAAACCATCTTCCATGAGGTCTAATATCATTTCATCATAATAGTCAACTAATTCTTTAACCTCATTCGGTTTCATAATATAAGAAAGCTGATTACTTAGTTCTTTAATAAATTCTATTCTACTTCTACTCATCTTCTACACTCCTTTTAATATAGTTATGTATCGCTTCAACTTTTTCCCAAGATTCTAAAAAATCCCGAATACTCTCTAACCCATTTTGCTGTATCTGATAATATTTTCTAAGTCGGCCATTATGCTCTTTAGAATACGTTATGACTTTACCTTGGGTCTCTAGCCTTTTCAAGATAGGATACAAAGTTGATTCAGTAATCGGCAAATGAGATGATACGGTTTTGACAATTTCATACCCATAAGAGTCTCCATAATTAAGGTTTGCTAAAATATAATATTCAATCAATCCTTTTTTTAACTGTGTATCCAAAGCTTTACACCTCCTTATACGTAATACTATATATTACATAGTATTAAAAAGCAATTATTTTTTCCTTTATATTTATTCATACTATTTTTTTATTATTTATATGATACAATTTATGGACAAAGCCAGATTAGGAGGGATTACGATTTCTAAAGTAAAGCGTCTGTTATTACAATCGCTAGGGTTTATTATTGGACTAGCATTTGGTCTATGGAGACCACAACAAGTACAATTTATGTTACCGGTACTTGGAATCAGCGTAGGAATCGGTTATTTTCTGCTTTCTAAAGTCACCACAGATAAAGAAAAGAACTTGAGTGAAATTAGATGGTTTATACCCATTCAGATGATAATGTATTTTATAATCGGCGGTGCAATTGGTTCTTCTATTTATCTATATATGGAAATATATTAAAAAAGCTATCTGACTGGGCTAATTACCCTTTGTCAGATAGCTTTTTATCCTGTATTTGATTACTGAACCATTGCTAAAGCCCCCATTGGGTCCCATGGTTCTAGTTCTGTAACTGGTTCTTTAAGTGCTTTTAACCATTTCTCATCTACATATTTTCTGCTGACAGTGATTTGATAGTTGTATTCTTCAAACCACTTGTCACTCATTGAGTAGATTCCTTTATCTCCTGAAGTATCTCCCCAACTGTTTTCGACTTTCCAATTAATTGGTTTACCATCTTCATCTAAATCAACTCCCACAAAAACCATAGCGTGAGTTAATAAACTTTCACCATAATCCAATCTTTGTGCTTTAGTTAATTCGATAGTGTCACCTAACGTTGCTTCATAGTCATAAGCATGATGATCCATAATCCCAGCTTTACGATCTAGCATTTTACCAACATCACATCCAAACCAGACCGGTTCTCCATCTTTAATAGCAGTAACGGCAGCATCTTTCAAAACATCAATCGGTACATTGATATAAGTAACTGGTTTTGCTTCTTTTACAGTTCCCAAATATTTTACAGTATAAGCTTTACCATAAGGTTTATCTTCAGTAGGCGCATTTATAAGACTAACTCTATCTTCTAAATCCCACGCTACATATTCTTTGAAAAAATCTTGCGGAGTAATATCTTTAATCCGGTGGAACTTATCTTCTTTGTCTTTATATTCATAAGTGAAAGTTGTAGGAACCTCTCCTAAAGTTTTGACTAAAAGATTGTAAACAAAGTATAAATACTCATCCTTCTGCACAAGTAAATCTTCTTTTGTTTTGCCTGCTTTATATGCGTCACGCAGTTTAGCAGCAAAGTCTCTTAATTTTCCAGTTAGTAAGCTATTCAAATCCCGCGTGTTAGATGAATGATAGGTTTCTGGCATCACTGATTTAGGTACAGCACCATATTTTTCTAATAACCCAGAGAACATATCCCATTGTCCTCCGTCTTGAATAGGATCAAATAGTAAGTGCTGGACTAATCGAGAGTTTAACGGCTCTTCAACCGTATCGATAATATTTTCTAAAAAATAGTTAGATTTTTCAAGTTTATCCCAGAAGAGTGTATAATTTTGTGAAAACTCAAACGTCTTTATGTCAAGTTTTTTCATTGTATCTACTCTTGCTGTATTTAATGCAGCAAACATCCAACAGCGACCACTGGATTTCTGATTAGTGATGTCCCCTCTATTCGTTTCATCTGAAAAAACAAATGAATGACGTCTAAACATATTATTGTCAATTGAGGCATCTGCTATACCTACTTTAGCAATCGCTTGCTTAACCGCATGATTGGCTGAATTTGAATTGAATTTCTTTTGGTACGATGTTAAAAGACTTTCGTTGATCGTCATCTGAACTTCCCCTTCTTTAATGAATTAGTACTATCATACCGAAGAGCTTTAAAAATGACAAGGTGTCACATAAAAAAACTGACTTATTCATTGTAGAATAAGTCAGTTTTCTATAATTATTGGGGAGGAAAAACGACTCCTCCGATCAATCTATTGTCTGATTCTATATTTCCCATTTCGCTATGGATGATAATTGAAGTACCACTCTCAGTAGCGAGTGTTCCTTCTTCTTCAGGTAGGATGGATACATTTTCCAATTCTAAGGTCTGATTAATCACACCATTTTCAGAAACTTCTAAACTTGGTGTATCTATGCCTGAAATTGCTTCTCCCGCATCCTCAAAACTAGGCGGAGTGGCTGAACCATTCTTATGGAGTTGTACACTTAATTCTCCAGAATTCACATTTTCAAGACTTAAGGTTAATGATACACTCTCTTCTCCCTCATCTAATATGGCTGTTCCTACGATTTCAGAATCACTATTATATAAATCTATATTTAGTGTAGCCATTTGAGCGTCTGTTTCAGCACTCTCTTCTCCCTCTTCCTGATTTGCTCCTGGTGCAATTTCAGGAGCATCTGTATCTGCACAGGCTGAAAGAGAAACACTAGCTATCAATAGCAACACCCAATTAATCCATTGTTTCATTATATTAGCTCCTTAATTTGATTAATTACTTCTATATTGTACCAACAACAAATCAATATCACGATAATTATGTATTTTTAACTTATTGTCTCACTCTTTTCATGATAAAATGAACAACAACAAACAATAAGGATGATGATTAAAAATGAATTATGGTAGTTACCGATTTACACGTGCAGAAATCGACCTAGATCATATCGAATATAATTACAAAAAAATGAAAGAGTTTCTTTCTCCTAAAACAAAATTTATGTCCGTAGTCAAAGCCGATGCTTATGGTCATGGAGCAGTTGAGGTTAGCAAAAAATTAGAAAGCTTAGGTACTGATTATCTGGCAGTTGCTGTTTTAGATGAAGCATTGGAACTTAGAGATGCCGGAATCGAAACACCGATTCTGATGTTTAGTCCCATTGAAGAAGAAACAATTACTACAGCTATTATAAATGATATTGCCATCACTGTATTTACAAAAGAAATTGCTCACCTTATCCGTTTGAAAGCTGAAGAATTACAGAAAACAGCACTAATTCATTTAAAAGTAGATTCAGGAATGTCTCGTATCGGTGTTCGTTCATCTGAAGAAGCTCTAGCAGTGATGCAAGAATTAGATTCTCTTTATGTTAAAAATGCCGGTATCTTTACACACTTTGCAGATGCTGAAAATTTAAATGATCCTTCTTTCACTAAAGAACAATTTCATAAATTTGTGGATATTGCCGATTATCTAGAGACACAGAATATCTTCTTTGAGTTAAAGCATTGTTGTAATACCGCAGCAACTCTGGCATTTCCTGAATTTCATCTGGATATGATCCGTACAGGTATATCTCTATATGGCTATCACCCAGATAAGAAAATGGAAAGTTTTATTAGCCTGAGACCTGCTATGAAGTTAACAACTCACGCAGCTTTTATTAAAACCATACATCCAGGAGACACGGTTGGATATGGTCGAACATTTACCGCTGAAAAAGAAATGCAAATTGCCACTATCCTTTTAGGCTATGCTGATGGTATTCCCAGACAGTTATCCAATAGATGGTATTTAACTGTAAACAAAGCAAAAGCTCCAATTGTCGGTAGAATTTGTATGGATCAAATCATGCTGGATGTCAGCGAAGTTGATTCTATCTCGCAAGATGATGAGATTGTGTTTTTTGGCGATCCAAGCAGTCACTATCCTTCATTATATACAATGGCTGAGCTGACGAACGGATTTCATTATGAACTGTTATGTGGAATTGGAAAAAGAATTCCTCGTGTTTATAAAGAACAAGGCAATGTAGTTGTCCGAAATAATACATTACTGGATTAATTAATCGTTTTGAAATTTAAATATTGAATATCTTTCCGATTTATTAATAAGAGATTATCAAATTATAATTAGTAGTTGACTATTTTTCTATCGTTATTATATGTAAAAATACCCTCTAAGAATATTTCCTAACTAAACAAGGTAAATAAAAAGTCAAAGTGCTTGAACAGGCACTTTGACTTTTTCATATCTCATATTAAAATTAATTTAAAATTTGTACTTCTATTGAGCGACGTCCAAATTGTAGTGCTTGTTGAAGATCTGTCATGTGAATATCAATGCGGTTCCCATTAATTGCACTACCAGTATCTCCAGCAACAAATTCTCCATATCCTGGAATATAAACTGTAGAACCTAATGGTATAACACTTGGATCAACAGCAATCACATTTGGATTTTCTCTTAAATCAATACCTGAATAAGTGATATTTCCAAGATTAGATTGATTTCTTGAATATGCAGTTGCTTCTACAGTAATCGTTCTACCAGCAACTGGTGCAGTTGCTTCAGATTCAGATGAAGAAGTGTTTACTTCTTTTTCTTGAGTAGCTTCTGTAGTTGCTTCACTTTCTTCTTCAACTACTTCTTCTTTAACTGACTCTTCTACTTCATCCGGTGTTTCAGTTTCTACTACTTCTTCTTCAGAGACATCATAACTAACAACTTCATCGTTGTTCTCAACAGAAATAATTGAAGAATCTCCACTTAAATAAATTGTTGTTCCAACATGGATCATGCTTCGATTATCAATATCATTAACCTTAGCTAATTTATCTACTGATAAATCGGTAGCTTCTGAAATACCCCAAAGTGTATCTCCCCATTGGAAAGTATAACTTACTGAGTCTTCGTTGCTTTGTTCTGCTTTTTGTTCCTCAATTTCGGATGTGATTTCCGCCACTGTTCTTGGTTCCCAATTTGCTGCAGACATTTCTTCTGCATTTGCTTCACTTGTTGCTCCAAAAGTAATCATTGTTGCGAATGCAATTGTTGCTCCTGCTTTGATTAAATATTTCTGCACTGTAGACATAAGTTGTCGTGCTCCTTTTCATTTAGTCGATATCGTATGATTGATATTCTGTCGCATATGTTTGAATGTATAATAGATTGATTAACAAAAATTCTAATCTATCTGCGACCAGATGTTATCTTACCACGTTATCTACAAAATGGAAGGGTGATATGCCCGTTGTTACGCCTTTTTAGTATTACTGTATTATTCTACTTACTTTTTTACAGTTGTGTTGCAGAACATTACTAATAAGATTCTTTAGTAAAAACCAGGAAGCTA
This sequence comes from Marinilactibacillus piezotolerans, assembly GCF_900114235.1. Taxonomy (GTDB): domain Bacteria; phylum Bacillota; class Bacilli; order Lactobacillales; family Carnobacteriaceae_A; genus Marinilactibacillus; species Marinilactibacillus piezotolerans. The sequence continues at coordinate 51,893 of NZ_FOSJ01000007.1, forward strand.
TATTCGATTTATACATCATATTATGCATTTAAACACCATTTAATGTATTTTAATGCTTTAACTACTGGTTTAATTGTCATAGTATTTACATTTCAACCTTTATTTTGAATTGATTAATTCGCTTTCACGTTTTTTCTCTGTAATATTAAATTATGATCCTATCACTTGTACTTTATTTAATTTTTATTGAATCAATTGCTTCTGGTCATTATAAAATTGTCTATAAGCCAGAAAACTGGCAATCACACTAGAAATACTAGTAACTGCGATAAGCATAAACATTACTACAATCTGATACCTAATTGCTTCTGTAGGCTCTACTCCCGCAAAAATTAGACCTGACATCATCCCCGGTAAACTAACCAATCCTACGGTTTTTGTACTATCAATTGAAGGGGTCATACCTGTTTTAACACTTTCTCTTATAATACTCATTGAAGCTTGCTTTTCATTTGCTCCTAATGCTAATTTTTCTAATACTTGTTGTCTCTGATCTTGGAATTTCTGATTAAGGGCACGATAAGTCAATCCCATTGCTACCATAGCATTACTAGCTATCATTCCCGTTATAGGTACGATCTGTGAAGGGACCCACTCAATAGCTCCAGTAAAAACTAACAACCCTAAAGTAATTGCTGTACCTGTACCTAAAGAAAATATAGAGATTTTAAACGAATCAGGTATGCCTTCACTTCTTTTATGAGCGTTATAAGCAGCATTGAATACAATAAATAATACCATTGCTAGCGTTACCAGCACATTGTCTAGCTGGAAAACATAACTTAAAACATATCCTATAATAAAAAGCTGTATTACTGCTCTCAATCCTGCTATAAAAATTTCATTTCCAAGCCCTAATTTCTGCTTGTAGTCTATAAAGATTGCAATCATTAAAAGTCCTGTTGAGAATATTAATGATAGATTATTGATTTCAAGATTATTTCCCATCATTTTCCTCCAAGCGGCCGTCTACAATATGCAACAGTCTAGTTGAGTCTGAAAGTTCGGTTTCATCATGTGTAATTTTTACAACTGTAATTTGATTTGATTTGTTTAAATCTGAAATTACTGAATGAATAATTGCTTTGTTATTCGCATCTAAAGAACTCGTAACTTCGTCTAACAGTAACACTTCTGGTTGAAACAATAGATTTCGAACCAGTGCCACTCGTTGCTTTTCTCCACCAGATAATTCTGCAACGGGTTTATTATAATAGGCTTCTGGTATCTTCACTTTTTCTAAATATGATTTGATATAAGATTCATCAGCTTCCTTATCTCTTATAAAATAAGGAAAGGTCAAATTATCTTTTACGGTTTGATCGAATAAAGAAGCATTCTGAAAAAAATAAGAAACTTCTTTACGATACACTTCCGGATCGATCTGTTTTAATTCTTTTCCTTTATAAATAATTTCTCCCTCAGTGGGACTGAATAAGCTTCCGATAAGTTTGAGCAACGTACTTTTCCCGCTACCAGAGGGGCCCGTAATTGTCAGAACTTCTCCTTTTTGTATATCCAAAGTAATATCTTCTAAAATTGTTTTTTGGGCAATCTTAAAACTAATCTGTTTTAAAGATATAATTGGTGTATCCATTTTTATCACTCCATATCATGATCTTTGCTCTAGTAAGTTACTGTAAGCCTTGTTCTTCGGCTTCTGTTATTCTTTCAGCCTGTTCTTCTTGTGGTAAATAGGTAAATCCTTCTCCAGTAACTTCCTGTACATCTGAAATAGTCACAAAGGCATTGGGATCAATGGCTTCAACAATTCTTTTAATTGGCAACACTTCGCGTCGACTGATAATAATATACAAAATTTGTTTTTTATTTCCAGTATAATGACCACTGCCATCTAGTATAGTTATTCCACGACCGATCTGCAATTCAATCTGTCTTGCGATTTCATCATATTTTTCTGAAATGATAAAGAAAGATTTTCTTGGATTTAATCCCTCAAGCACAAAATCGATCATTTTAGTCTGAATAAATAAATTGACTAATGTCAGAAAAACATTCTCTGTTCCTATAATAAATACGCTAGGCACCACAATAAAAATATCAATTAATAATAATGAAGCAGGAATATTTATTCCAAGATATTTTTGCATTATTTTTGCTAAGATGTCACTTCCAGCAGTGGTTCCATGACCTAGCATAATTAAACCAATCCCCGCACCCATAAAAACACCTGAACCAATCGGCGCAAGCAGAGTTGTTTCAGGAATAAATTCCCATTTTGTTACAACTAAAAGTAAGACTGAAATAATTCCATTAGCAACTAGAGTATAATTCAACGTTTTTTTATCTAAAAACTTATACCCAATTGCAATAATTACGATATTACAGATAAAAATGGTATAAGACGGCTCTATATTCGTAAGGTAAAATAGAATCAGAGAGAATCCAGTTAATCCTCCCTCTGCTAAATCATTAGGTACAGTAAAAACATTCACACTAATGGCATACAAAAAAGAACCAAGAATGATCAAGATCATGTTTTTAACTGTTTCTTTATTTGCAATTGATTTCATTATTGATCTCCTTTCTGAATACTTCTTTACCTCCTACTACTGTAGAAAGAACTTGCACTTCTTTAAGCTCACTTGGTTCACAGGTAAAGATATTTCGATCTAACAGAACAAAATCCGCTAAGTATCCAGACTTGATTCTTCCTTTGACATTTTCTTCAAAGCTTGCATAGGCACTTTCATAAGTATAAGCATCTACTGCAGAATAAATATCCATTGACTCTTCCGGTAAAAATCCATTTGCTGACTTTTCATCTAATCTCTTTCGTGTGATCGCACAATATAAATTAGCCCAGGGATCAAACGTTACTATAGGAGCATCTGTACTAAGCGATTGATGTACTCCTGCTTTTCTTAATGTTTCAAAGGCATAAGAATTCTGAGCGCGTATTTCTCCTACTCTATCGTATATGATAGGAATGTCATCGTTTAAGAAAATAGGCTGTACATAAGTCAAATACCCTTTATCAATCACACGCTCAAGTAAGTCTTTATCTGTTATTTGAATATGATTAATACCTAAACGCAAATCATTCGGCTTACCTGCTAAAGCATAATCAAAAGCATCCAGAATTCTCTCAACACCTTTATCTCCAATACCATGTATAATGACTTGGAAATCATTCTCTACTGCAACCTGAACTTCATGGTTCAATTGCTCTTGAGTTTTAGTTTCAACACCATAGTTTCCCGGATCATCTGAGTAAGCTTTTCTAAGGGCTGCTGTCCTTGCTCCCAATGTACCATCCGAAAATAACTTAACTGGCCCGATTTTATTATAGAGACTACCTTGTCCAAGTTTATACCCTTTATCAAAGAACGGCTGCATATAGGCATCGTCGTTGAACCAGATTTGATGGTAAAATCGCAGACTCAATTTCTTTTCTGCCTCTAACTCTTTATATAAAGACAGAGTTTCCTCAATTTTATTATCCTTTGCGTCATTTACGTGCATGGAGGTAAGGCCAAAACTATTTGCCAACTTCATTGCTTGTTTCAATAACTGTTTCTTTTTCTCTCTGCTGGGTTCTGGAAGAAATGGTCGTACTAAATCAATAGCTCCTTCCGTTAAGACTCCTGTAGGTTCCCCATTTTCATCTTTTTTAACTTCTCCACCATTTTTCGGAAAAGAAAACTTGGTAATATTCAGTTGTTCAATAGCTTTTGAATTCAAACTCATGATATGACGGTCGACTCGCACCATTGCGACGGGGATTGTAGTAGAAATTTTATCCAAGTCTGTTCGATCGGGAATTTTCTGAATATCTGTAAAGTAATTCTGATTCCAACCTTCCGTATATAAAAAGTCTTCTTCGGTATACTGTTTTTCTTTGATATAATTTTTAGAACGCTCAATTAATTCCTGCATAGAGGTTACATCAGTTAATTTTAACATTTCTAAATATTCTGCTGCCATAAGAAAGTGAAGATGAGAGTCATTCAAACCAGGAATAACTGTAGCACCTTTTAAATCAATTACTTCTGCTTTATCTTTATACTTGTTATACAGTTCACGTCCTCCAACAGCTCTTATGTACTCATTGTCTACTAACATTGTTGTAGCAAACTGTTCTCTTTCAATGTAGATTGTTCCATTTACATATAATTTCAACCAACTTCGCCTCCTAAATTCACTTACTATTGTATCACGAGAATGAGCTGTGAATACAGTTTTTAAAATTAACTATACTCAATCTATTTCCCAAAAATCCAGTCACATTTAATTGAGATTAATATCACAAGAAATAAAGCGCCTTTCTTGACTGAAAATAAAAAAATTTCTACCTGATTGATAAATCAGGCAGAAATTAGTTTTAAAAAATTTATTTCAATTTACAGCCAACTACCTGTAAATTGATGTATTCCATAAGTGTTATCTGTTGCATCAATCTCTCTAGTCCAATAATCTTTTGGAGAGAAATACTCAAGAGGGAATATATGGCAGTTTTCAACTACTTGTTTAGTATTGTCGGGTTTCAATCCGCGCTCTGTCATAATTTCTGTGATTCTAATGACATTAGTCTTGCGGTCATGAGACCCATCTTCTTGTATAAATGTACGTCCATCATAATCGTTATATAATTCTTCAATAAAAGGATGGTGCGGTTCAGCTCCAATTATTCCAGTTGAAATCTCTGTTTCAATTTCAAAGCTGAAGAATGCTGGCAAATCTCTAAAATCATCGATTGGTTTTATCAATTCCATATCTGTATCTACATAAACGCCCCCATATTCTTTCAAAGCGTATAATCTAGCTACATCTGATACAAAAGCCCACTGCTTTTCATCGTAAGCCTGTTTTGTATAAATCCCATGATCTTCCGGCTTGAAATTTGATTCGTCCCACACCATAATTTCCCAGTCTGGACAATATTTTTTCCAGCTTGCCAAACATTTTTTTTCTAGTTCTCCTAGTTCATTTCCACCAAACCAAGCATAATGTATAATTTTAGGTATCATATTTTTCTCTCCTTAGTTAATTAGATAATTATCATGAAATTTTCTTGAAAACTTTAATCTAATTGTAACAAACAGATCCCTGTAAAATCGAATAAAAGGCTTGAAGAAATGAAGTTTTATTTCATATTGATTATATTTGTGTTATTAAATAAGCATCAATCTGGTTTAAGCATCTTCTGCAAAACGTTCATGACTGATCTCCATATGATCAGACATTGGCTGTATTTTTCTTTTGTATACGTATCGCATAGCAACAGCAGAAAAGACAACAGCGACTGCCTCGGATATGACGATTGCCCACCATACTGCATGGACGTTACCAGTGAGTGATAACAAATAAGCTGCTGGAATCAACACGACCAATTGTCTGATGACGTTTACCCATAAACTGAGCATGCCGTTCCCTAAAGCTTGAAATACCGTTCCCATAATTATACTGAAACCTGCCAGTATAAAACTAATACTAATTGTTCTAAGTGCAGATACTCCAATCGCTGTCATTTCTTCTGAAGCATTAAATAAACCTAATAGCTGAGTGGGAAAGAGTTGAAAGAATATTGTTCCTGTTAACATCAAACTGATTGCATAGATGAGGCAAATTTTAATTGCCTGAATCATCCGTTTTTTATTTCTTGCTCCATAGTTAAATGAAACAATAGGGATCATTCCATTGTTCAAACCAAAAACCGGCATAAAAGCAAATCCTTGTAGACGAATATAAACTCCATATACAGCTGTAGCAGTTGAAGTGAATTGTAGTAGAATATTATTTAATAAGAATGTGACTAAGGATGTAATCGAAGTCATGATCATAGATGGTATCCCTACAGAATAGATTCGTTTGATAACTGTCCAGTTCGGCCGGAACCCTTTGTATTTCATATCTACATCATCATTAAATTTAGCATTGAAGGTAAACGCCATAATTGCTGAAACAATTTGTGCAAACACTGTGGCGATCGCAGCTCCATAAACACCCATAGCAGGGAATCCAAATAATCCAAAAATCAAAATAGGATCCAATGCTATATTTAAAATCGCCCCTGTTCCCTGAGTAATCATCGTGTATAATGTTCTACCTGTCGCCTGAAGCGTACGTTCGTAGACAAACTGCATGAATTTCCCAATAGAAAAAGTTGTTATAATCATTGTGTATTCTATTCCATACTGAATAATAACTGGATTATCTGTTTGAGCTTGAAAGAAAGGACGAATCAATAATAATCCTAATATCAGAAAAACTGCATAATGAACAAATCCTAAAAAGACACCATTATTGGCAGTTTTACTTGCTAAATCTCTTCTATCTTCACCTAATCTTTTTGAAAGTTCTGCATTCATCCCTACTCCTGAGCCAACTTGTATCGCAAGCATCAGCATTTGGACTGGATAAGCAAGAGATAATGCAGCCAGTGCCTCTTCACTGATTTGTGCAACGAACATACTGTCTACTACGTTATATAGAGACTGAATCAGCATTGAAATCATCATAGGTAGTGATAAATTCAATACAAGTCGGTTCATCGGCATTGTTCCTAATTTATTTGATTTCATTTTTTTCATAGACTACACACCTATTCTACTTATCGAAAATTTATTTTAACCTTACCTAATATTTTAGTTAACTTTACTATTATACCCAAATCATAAAGCGAATAAAAGAAGTACCTTTTTCTCATTAAATTATTTCCGATATTAGCTATAATATTTATTATCTTAATAAAGAAGTACAAATCAAACTCTAGTATTTTCCCGTTTTTCTGATACAATATTCTAGAGAAAAGAGAAAGGAGCTGGAATAATATATGAAAGTTATTAGAAAATTAATTACTTTACTTCTGGCCATACTTTTCGGTTTCTGGTTAGCAACAACTGGAATTCTACACGGTACTATCGTTGGCGATTGGTTAGAAACCATTGTCAATATTGTTCCTTCTCCAAATGAATGGCCAAACTTCAGTACAGTAACTGATAAATCACTGGATATCAGTGATTCTAGTGACCAGTTAAGTACAATTGAAAAATCTGATCAGTCAGCTTCTTCCTACCAATCAGAATCATCTGAGGTAGATTATCAAATAGTTGAAGAACGTATTTTTATTTTATTAAATGACTTAAGAGAAGAACAGGGGTTAAACAGTCTTAAAAAAAATAATATACTGAAAAAAGCTGCAGACCTTAGAGCTCAGGAAACAGAAGTTTCTTTCTCACATACTCGTCCTAACGGCAAGAATCCATTTACTATATTTGAAGAAAATGGATTAGCTTATCCTTACCGAGTAGTCGGAGAGAATTTAGGAATGGCAACGTATTATTTAGACGAAAAAGAAATGGCCGAGCTGCTGTTTAACGGGTGGGTCGAAAGTGAAGGTCATTACGAAAACATGATTCGTCCGGATTATGAAGAAATTGGTATCGGCGTTCACTATGATGGCGAGTTCTTATACGCTACCCAAATGTTTGGAACTCCTATGTAAAAGGAAAAATAATTATAGAAACTATAGAACAGCGAGTGCTCTTATATTATGTGAGCACTCGCTGTTTCTGTTATTCCTTTTTTATGCTTCTTATATAGCAGAAAATATGCAGGACTGAAATTACACTGAGTAACGATTATACAGTTCAGGTCGACGGTCCTCAAATACATTGATCTGTTCTTTAATGGTTTTACGTTTCTCTAAATCTAAGGTCGCATTTAAAATCGTTTCATTATCGTTGGAACTAGCCAGTACTTCGCCAGCAGGATCTACTATAAGTGAATGTCCACAAAAAGTGAGCTTGTCTGTTGTTCCTACACTATTTACTCCCACCACAAATAACTGATTTTCAATTGCTCTTGCTTTTAATAAAGTCTCCCAGTGAGATACTCGAGGATTTGGCCATGCTGCCGGGATAAATAATATCTCAATCTCCGATAATGCTAATAGTCTTATCCATTCTACAAATCTCAAATCGTAACAAGTTGCTATCCCTACCTTTACTCCATCTAACTCAAAAATCCCTAACTGATTACCTGCAGTAAATTTATTATGTTCTTCAGAGGGAGAAAATAAATGTACTTTATGATAAGTGTGGATTAGGTTCCCTTCCCGATCAAACTGATAGCTTGTATTATAGTACTTTTCCTCATAAACTGTTGCCACAGTTCCACCAACTATATTCACCCGATACTTTTCACTCAAATGACTGAGAAATGCTTTAGTCCGTTTCCCATCTTTGTCAGCATTGGTCTGAATATTATCTGGAAAGAAAGACACATTCCACATTTCGGGTAAAACGATTGTATCTGGATGATATTTTTCCATTGTCTTTTCAATTTCATTTTTTATTTTTTTTTCATTTTGAAGCGGATCATCAAAAGCTAAATCTAATTGAATTGCACTAATTTTCATCTTGTTCTCCTCTACTCAGATTTTATTTATCACTAGTTAAAAACTTCTTTCTAAGATACCCTGCTACAATATAAAATCATATTTTTAATTGTAGATTTAGCTTATCATTATTTTTATATTTAGCAAATATGATAAAGTTATGATATGAAAATATAACCGGTACCAGAACATTTTAATTGGTAACTATTGAATTTATATCGAAATTAGTGTATAAATAGTATATAGTAGTAAACGATTTCATTGCAGTCTTTTAAGCCGTCTCTGATGATTATTCGAATTATTTGTTATTTGAACAAAAAATGTAACCGCGTTCAATTATTAAAAATCAGAAAACCGACGGACTTAAAAAGAAGGCTTCAGCTGTCGTATACGTATTAAATTTGTTTCAAAAGGGGAAATTACTATGTCAACGAAAACTATTATGTTAGTGTGTGCTGCTGGAATGAGTACCAGCATGCTTGTTTCAAAAATGCAAAAAGCTGCTGAAGCAGACGGAATAGAAACAGACATCTTCGCAGTTTCAGCAAATGAAGCAGACAGCTATTTAGAATCTAAACCTGTAGATGTATTAATGTTAGGTCCTCAAGTGAAATTCTTAAAAAAACAAATGGAAACAAAAGTTGAAGGAAAAGGTATTCCTGTAGAAGTAATCGATATGAGAGATTACGGTATGATGAATGGAAAAAGCGTGTTAGACAAAGCTTTGGAATTAAGTAAATAAATTATAAAAATCTTCTCGCTGAGAAATATACTTAAGAAGGGAATTTAGTATGTCAGATAGAACAGAAGAACAAGAAGAAATGCTGCAAACTATCATGGGATTGATCATGCATGGTGGCGACGCTAAAGGTAATGCAATGGAGGCAATACAAGCAGCAAAAGAAAGTGATTTTGAAGCTGCTGAAGCAAGTTTGAAACTAGCTGATGAAGCCTTAACACGTGCACATCATTCACAGACGGGTTTATTGACAAGAGAAGCTTCCGGAGATAGTGTAGAACTATCACTATTAATGGTTCACGGTCAAGATCATTTGATGAATGCTATTACATTTAAAGATTTAGCCGTTGAAATCGTAGAATTATATAAAACACGTTAATGTAATTATAAATCAAGACTCTGAGATTTTTCTCAGGGTCTTGTTTATTTACTATATTAAAATAATTGTTCCATTTCTTTTACTTTTGTATACAAAAGTTCATTGACAGGGGTTGGAATACCATGTTCTTTAGATTTAGCTAAAATCGTCCCTGCAAACAGTTCTACTTCAGTCAGTCTTTTAGCTAACCCATCTTGTCTCATGGAGGGCATTCCTTCCGGATCTACTGTATCGATGATATCAAATGCACTTTGAATATGTTCTTCTTTCAATGGAATCCCTTCTGCTTGGGCTATCAATACAACTTCTGCCATAGCTGCCCAAGCTTGTTCATGATAGTCTCCTCCAGTTTGAATACCTTTATAAGTCGTTTCATTGACCATAACAACCTGGTTCACGCCTACATTCATGATAAATTTCTGCCAGATTTTCAATATTATATCTTCTTCTATAGTATAAGGAAACTGGGCTTCATCAAATAGTTCTTTTACCCTCATCAGTCGTTGCTCTTTTTCTGGTACATCGACTCCGATCTGCAGCCATCCCTTAACTTTAGATCGTACATTTTGTCCTTCTCTTGTCGCATCCATTCCGATTGCAACTGTAGGAATTACTTTTTCATGTCCGAATCTCTCTCCTAAAATTTGTTCGCTGGATATCCCATTGATTAATGAGAGTATAGTGGTATGTTCTCCAACCTGATTCTTCATCGATTCCATGCCACTATCTAGTGTTAGAGACTTAGTACAGACAATGACTAAATCTGCTGGATTCCCTTTTTCTGTTTCCAAAATATAATTGAAATCACAGTATTCTCCATTCAATGTGACTCCCTCTTTTTCATACCGTCTTTTTCTTTCTTCATTTACAATAATTCGTACACGTTCTTTTCCCAAAGCAGCTGATAAGTGCTGACCATATAATATACCTAAAGCACCTAATCCAACGATTGCGATTGTTTGTTTAGTCATCTCTACTTCACCATTCTTTCGATTATCATTTATGTATTTATCATAGAACCTATCTTACCATATTCATGAATCATGGGTATTATTTCATGTTTTAATTTGTAGCTCAAGATCGAAATGATTGATGAGTTAGATGTAATCGGATTTCTCTTCTTGCTCACTACCATTTGTTGCTCACGAGTTAGACATAATCGACTTTTTCTTCTTGCTCACTACCACTCGTTGCTCACAAGTTAGACATAATTGACTTTTTCTTCTTGCTCACAAACGATTTCTTTAATGAGATACCTGTAAATCACTTTATCTTATTTTTGATACAATTTATTATTTTAAACCGCATATAAAATCAAAATATAATCCAAAAAAGCCACATCAAATTCGACGTGGCTTCCTTTATCTAATATTTTTTACATCATTCCGCCCATTGCGCTTGGATCCATTCCAGCTCCTGGAGCTTCTGGTTCAGGAATATTGGCAACTGCCGCTTCAGTTGTAAGGAGTAATGCAGAAACAGATGCAGCGTTTTGTAATGCAGAACGCGTTACTTTAGTAGGATCAATGATACCTGCTTCTACCATGTTGACCATTTCACCTGTAGCTGCGTTAAATCCAATACCTGGTTCCACATGTTTCAAGCGTTCAACAATTACACTTCCATCAAGTCCAGCATTGAATGCAATTTGACGAACAGGTTCTTCTAACGCACGAACTACGATTTTAACACCAGTTGCTTCATCGCCGGTAGCTTCAATTTCTTCCAGCTTGTTCAAAATGTTAATATAAGCTGTTCCACCACCAGCAATCACACCTTCTTCAACTGCTGCACGAGCTGCGTTCAAAGCATCTTCAATACGTAATTTACGTTCTTTGATTTCTGTTTCAGTTGCTGCTCCAACTTTAATGACAGCAACCCCACCAGCAAGTTTAGCAATACGTTCTTGTAACTTCTCGCGGTCGAATTCAGAATTTGTTTCTTCTGACTGAGCACGTAACATAGAGACTCGTTGTTCGATTTTATCCTTGTCCCCAGCTCCTTCTACAAGTGTAGTGTCATCTTTAGTAATAACTGCTTTGCCGGCAACACCAAGTTGATCAATGGTCATATCTTTCAAGTCTAGACCTAGATCATCAGTAATCACAGTACCATTTGTCAAAATTGCGATATCTTCAAGCATTCCTTTACGACGGTCACCAAAACCAGGTGCTTTAACCGCGACAACGTTTAATGTTCCTCTTATTTTATTCAGTACTAATGTTGGTAGTGCTTCACCTTCAATATCATCCGCAATAATTAATAATGGACGATTTTGTTGCATGATGTTTTCTAGAACAGGAAGAATGTCTTGTACAGAAGAAATTTTCTTGTCTGTGATCAAAACATAAGGATTATCTAGATCTGCTTCCATTTTTTCATTATCCGTCACCATGTATTGAGACAGATATCCACGATCAAATTGCATACCTTCTACAACATCTAATTCGGTTTCAATTCCTTGGGATTCTTCAATCGTAATGACACCGTCACTACCAACTTTTTCCATAGCGTCTGCTAATAGTTGACCGATCTCTTCATCTCCAGATGAGATTGCTGCAATTTGAGCGATTGATTCTTTTCCTTCTACTTTAGTAGAAACTTCATGTAAAGCTTCTACTGCACGTTTAGTGGCTTTTTCAATTCCACGGCGGATACCAACTGGATTGGCACCAGCTGTAACGTTTTTCATTCCTTCATTAACGATTGCTTGTGCTAGCACCGTTGCAGTGGTTGTTCCATCTCCAGCGATATCATTTGTTTTGCTTGCAACTTCAGCAACTAACTGAGCACCCATATTTTCAAACTGATCTTCCAGTTCGATCTCTTTTGCAATCGTCACACCATCGTTAGTAATTTGAGGAGCACCAAAAGATTTATCTAAAATAACGTTTCTTCCTTTGGGACCTAATGTTACTTTTACTGTGTTTGCCAATTTGTCTACTCCACGTAGCATTGCTGCACGTGCATCTTCAGAAAATTTAATATCTTTAGCCATTATTTCCACCTCTTAATTAAATTTTTCAAACTTTCAATTTTATGATTTGACACGAATAAAATACAACTTCATAAAAATTATTCTACAACAGCAATGATATCTGAATCTTTAAGAACTAAATATTCATTGCCTTCATATTTAACTTCTGATCCAGCATATTTCTCGAAAATCACTTTATCTCCAACTGCAACGTCCATATCGGCACGTTTCCCGTCATCTAAAATTTTCCCACTACCCACAGCGACTACTTTAGCTGTTTGCGGCTTTTCTTTTGCTGACTCCGGTAAAACAAGTCCACTGACAGTTTTTTCTTCTTCTTTGATTACTTCCAGAAGAACACGATTTCCTAAAGGTTTTAACATGGTGTTATCCCTCCATATAATTTTATAGTTGAGTTTGTATTCGTGTTAGCACTCGATGTGTCCGAGTGCTAACTCCAATACTTAGTATATTCAAAACTGAGTTTTCTTGCAACCCTTTTGAAGTTAAAAAATTGATTAAAATCATATCTGGAATACTGACAAAATTTATGTTAAGTTACTAGTAATGTCAAAAACGACTTTATTATCTTTAGAAAATGAGGATGAATCTATTGGAACAATCACATAAAAAAACAGCTCTCCAAATCATACTGCTGTATATATTCGTTCAGTTGGCAACCGTACTAACCGCTCAATTTCTACCTGAAAGTATTCGTACAGATGGGGTAATCTGGTCTAACCTGATTTTCTTTACTCTTGGTGCAGTCGGAATGATTTATCTCAACCAGAAAAAAGATTTTACATTTTCTTTTGAAAAACCCTTTAGATCAAATATTCCTGAAATTATCTTATGGGGATTTCTCGGATTAATTATTGCGCTCTTTGCGCAATTTATTGCTACAATGATTGAAATCAATTTCCTTGGTGCATCTCAAGACTCACAAAACACTCAAAATATTATTGCAATCATCAAGCAGTATCCTTACTTTCTTCTACTCTCTTCTATAGCCGGACCTATTATGGAAGAATTTGTCTTCCGTAAAGCAATATTTGGTATGGGTTTAGAGAAAATCGGCGGAATAGGTGCAGCTGTTGTCAGCTCGCTCATGTTTGCAGTCATTCACTTTGATGGAAGAATTTTAGTTTATTCTACTATGGGACTTGTTTTTTCTTGGTTGTATTTCAAGACAAAAAATATTTGGACACCCATTATCGCCCATTGTCTTATGAATACAGTTGCCGTAGTCGGAAATCTGATTATAAATAACTAAAGAACTCATTGTATGAAAGGATTTTTAAATGACCGAAAAACAAATTCTAAGCTATATATTTTTTAAGTACGTAATGTGCTTTATATTACTTTACTTCGTCATTGATATTGTCGGATTGGAAGGATGGGGTATATTCCCGTTGTTGTTTGCCTTTCTGGCTACCAAAGACTTTGTTCAGGGAACTCGTCTAGCAGATTCATATTTTAAAATCAGGAAAAACCGAAATAAATAATCAAAAAAGCAGCTACCCGTTGATTAATTCAATCAAACAAGGTAACTGCTTTTATTTTCCTGTATTACTTAATCTTCTACAAATATCTCTCCAGTTTCTTCATCAATGATTACTTCTTCCTCATCATCTAATTCTTGATAATAATTGATGAAATAAATCAACGTTTGTAATTCATTAGTCAAGTCAACATTGTGTACACGCACACTGTCAGGAACATTCACTCGAATAGGTGTAAAGTTCATAATTCCTTTAACGCCACCTTCGACAAGTTTGTTCGCCATTTCCTGCGCAATTTCCGAAGGAACAGTCAAAATCGCAACATCAATTTGCTGCAGATCCAACTGTTCTACCATTTCATCTATATGATAAATGGGAACACCTTGGTGAATGGTTCCAATCAATTTCTCATTGATATCAAATCCTGCACTGATACGGGTATTATTGTTTCTTCTGAAATTATAATTCAAGAGAGCTTGTCCTAGATTTCCTACACCGATCAAGGCAACATTCGTCAATCGATCCTGGTTCAATGTTTTACTGAAAAAGTTCATCAATGCTTCAACATCATATCCATATCCACGTTTTCCTAATGCACCAAAGTACGAAAAATCTCGTCTAATTGTTGCACTGTCAACTTTTACTGCTTCACTAAGCTTTGCAGAAGAAACACGATTTTTTCCTGCTTCATGGAGAAAGCGTAAATAACGATAATAAAGGGGTAATCTCCTTGCAGTAGCTTTTGGAATTTTCTTTTCTACCATACTTTTTCTCCTTCAAATTATAATTCAATATAAAACTTCCCATTAAACTAAAAGTAATATACCTCATCTAATATTTTTAACTTTCATTTCACAAATTCCTATAGTATTTCACTAACTATTATAGCACGGAATTTATAAATTGGAAGTTAATATGACTATAAAATAAGGGATTCTATATTACCTATGAGAATATTATCATATATGATCATATCAGCTTGTGAAAAAATCGATAGAATTCATCTTATAAAAAGCAATTACATCTATCGAAATTTCATCATTTTTTTAAGCAGTTATTATGATCCATCATCGACTGTTCTGTTTATCAGTCATGGAATATGCTAAACTTATAAGACAAGATATTTGAGGAAATTTAACTGTTTAACGTACAAATTTTAAAAATGAGGAATATAAAATGATACTTTTGCAAACTCAAAAAATAGCTCGTCATTTCGGTGCTGAGGCACTATTTGATGATGTCACATTGGAAATCAAAGATAATGCTAGAGTTGGCTTAGTGGGACGAAATGGTGCTGGAAAATCTACCTTACTGCACATTATTTCCGGACAGGAAGAACCAGATGCTGGAAGAGTCAATAAAAAGAAAGATATAACCTTAGGGTTTTTAGATCAACATACTGGTTTAGAATCCAATAAAACGATATGGGAAGAAATGCTAGCCATATTTGAACCTGTTATCCAGATAGAAAAAGAAATGAGAGAAATTGAGTATCAAATGAGCTCTCCTGATTTATTATCAGATAAAGAATACTATCAGGAATTGCTAAAAAAATATGACTCGCTTCAAGAGTCATTTAAACAATTGAATGGATATGGCTACGAAAGTGAGATACGCTCTGTTCTTCATGGCTTTCGCTTTTACGAATCCGACTTTTCAACTCCCGTTTCCCAGTTATCTGGAGGACAAAAAACGAGATTAGCTTTAGCGAGACTACTGCTAGAAAAGAAGGATCTGCTTATTTTAGATGAACCCACCAACCATTTGGATATCGAAACCTTATCCTGGTTAGAAAAATACTTGCAGAATTATACGGGAGCTTTGCTGATTGTTTCCCATGACCGTTATTTTTTAGATAAAGTTATCAACGAAGTTTATGAAGTAAGTAATAAGAAAGTCCAGCATTTTACTGGAAATTATTCTAACTATCTCAAACTTAAAGCTGAACTGATCCAGAAAATGTGGAAAGAATATGAAAAACAACAAAAAGAAATAGAGAAAACAGAAGATTTCATCAATCGGAACTTAGTTCGTGCCTCAACAACTAAAAGAGCTCAGTCACGTAGAAAAATGTTGGATAAGATGGATAAAATAGACAAACCTCAAGGTGATGAAAAGTCTGCCCATTTCAGTTTTCATACTGAGCGAGAATCTGGTGGAGTTGTCTTACAAACAGAAGATCTGGCAATTGGTTATAGCCATCCTTTAGCCAGCCACATTGATATGGACATCCGTAAAACAGATGCCATTGCACTGGTTGGACCGAACGGAGTAGGAAAAACAACTTTGCTTAAAACCATAGTAGGACAGTTGCCCAAACTGTCTGGAACAATTCAGCTAGGTACAAAAGTGGATCTTGGTTATTATGATCAAGAACAAAGCTTACTTCATTCCAATAAAACCGTGTTAAATGAGCTATGGGACGAACATCCTTCCATACCAGAACAATCTATTCGCACTTTACTTGGCAGTTTTTTGTTTTCTGGTGATGATGTCGAAAAATCAATTACTGCTTTAAGCGGCGGTGAAAAAGCTCGAGTTGCACTGGCAAAATTAGCTATGGAAAAAAACAACTTCTTGATCCTAGATGAGCCCACTAACCATTTGGACATTGATTCAAAAGAAGTGCTTGAAAATGCTCTGATCGATTTCGAAGGAACACTTTTATTCGTCTCACATGACCGCTATTTTATTAATCGAATGGCAACAAAAGTAATCGAAATCTCTACTGATGGTTTATCTTTATATCTAGGAGATTACGACTACTATCTTCAAAAGAAAGAAGAACTTGAGGAATTAGCTCGACTAAAAACTGAAGAAGAAACTCAAGATAATACCACTACTGAGGAAATTAGTCTTCCGCAGGATCAAGGAATGAATCGTGCACAGCAAAAGATTCGTCAACGCGAAATTCGCCGTTTGAATAGATCTATAGCAGATCTTGAAGAGCGTATGCAAAAAAGTGAAGCTGAATTAGATTCTATCCAGATAAAACTTAGTGATCCGTCTGTCTACGATCAACCTGTAGAAGCGGTAGCGCTAAGTGAAAAACATGACAACTTACAGGCAGAACAGGATTTACTCCTCGAAGAATGGGAAAATCTAAACTTAGAACTTGAAACATATGAAAAAGACTAATTATTCCTCTCAAAATTGGAGTAATGTTTAATATACTATTGATTTTGATATTTAATTTCTTTATAGGTATAGTTAGAATAATCTATAATTTTACGGTTTAAGGCTTTAATTTAAGTGTTCTAATTTATTTTCAAAACATTGGTATACTTATTTTATTCTGTTGCATTTTAGGCTATGTAAGGTATAATTGAATCACATTGTTGCTAAGATTCTTATTCAACAGAAAGCAAACTTAATTAGTAAAACTGTAGTATTACCCGCAATTATTCTTTTATTGTTAAAAAGGAGTTCGTTTTTAGATGGATCAAATGGATAAAAAAATCGTTGAAATTTTACAGAAAAACAGTCGGGCATCTCTAAAAGAAATCGCTGGTGAAACTTATCTTTCTTCTCCAGCCGTCTCTGCTCGTATTCATCGTTTAGAAAATGAAGGAATTTTAGGACGTTATATTGCTGCGCCAGATCTAAAGAAGATGGGCTATCATATTCAAGCCTTTATTCATTTAGATTTAAGTCCTAATCAAAAAGAAGATTTTTATCCTTACATTGAAAATTGTACCAATGTACTAGAGTGTAATTGTGTTACAGGAGAGTTTTCAATGTTGATCAAGGCAGCTTATCCTACTACAACAGAGCTGGATGATTTTATTAATAATTTACAGCAGTTCGGAAAAACATCTACTCAAATCGTTTTTTCTACACCGGTACCTGCTAGAGGTGTTCAGCTTATTGCATCTGAAGACGCAGAAAATTCAAAGTAAAGTAAAAAGCAACGTTATTTCTATCCTCTTACCAGAGAATATAGAAATAGCGTTGCTTTTTATAATGATAGTCCGGGCTTCGCATTTAAAGTCAAATCTAACTGGTCCGGTTCAATAGACTCTGTAAAAGCAGCAGCACCTATCATTGCTGCATTATCCCCACATAAAGATAATGGTGGGATAATCAACTCTACTTCAGTTAATTCTTCTGAAGTGGCTGCAGTGAGTGCTTCTCGCAGCCCCTTGTTCGCTGCTACTCCCCCTGCTAAAACGATTTGTTTTACTTTTCTTTCTTTTGCACATCGAATCGTTTTGTTAACCAGCACTTCAACAACCGCAGCCTGAAAACTTGCAGCTAAATCATTTTTATCAAGCACTTCTCCTTTTTGTTGTGCATTATGCACTGTATTGATAAATGAACTCTTCAGACCACTGAAACTAAAATCATTTGTATCATCCTGCATCATCGCTCTAGGAAAATGAAAGGTATCGTTGCCATGATGAGCCATTTCATCAATATGTTTTCCACCTGGATAAGGAACACCCAATACTCTTCCAACTTTATCATAAGCTTCTCCGGCTGCATCATCTCTAGTTTCGCCGATCACTTCATACTGTCCAGCTTGTTTCATATAGACTAATTCAGTATGGCCACCACTTACGACAAGAGATAAAAGCGGAAAACGAAGTGGTTGAACCAGTTGGTTAGCGTAGATATGTCCGATAATGTGATTAACTGGAATCAATGGGAGATTGTGGGCGTATGCTACAGCTTTAGCTGCATTCACCCCTATTAAAAGGGCTCCCACTAGACCAGGACCTTCCGTTACAGCTATTGCATCCAATTCATCATAAGAAGTCCCTGCTTCTAAAAGAGCTGCTTCCATTACTAATGTCATTTGTTCTACGTGATGTCTACTGGCAACTTCAGGTACGACACCTCCAAATCGCTGATGACTTTTTATTTGAGAAGCAACTACATTAGATAGCTGTTCTGTTCCGTTTTCTATAACAGCTGCACTAGTTTCGTCACAACTTGTTTCAATTGCTAATACTCTTTTTAACTTCATTTTATTCACTCCTTCATAATACACATTTCAATACAATTGCATCTTCTCTAGGATTAGAATAATAGTTTGAACGAACACCAACCGGTTGGAAACCTGATTTTTTATAAAGTAAAATAGCTGGTTTATTAGATACGCGAACCTCTAAAAACAGCTCCGTGACTTTTCGCATCCTCATTACTCTTTTTGCTTCTTCAATCATTTTCATTGCAATGCCCCTGCGCTTATAATCATTTCCTACCACAAGATTATAAACTTCTGCTTCCGATTCAATTAAATCTCCAGCAGGAAAAGTTATCATAGACCCTCCAAGAAAACCAACCACTTTTCCATTATCTTCAGCGATCAGATAAAACAGATTAGGTAAATCGATTGTTTCTTGAAATTGTTTTACTGTCCACGGTGATCCATGTTCAAAGCTTTCGTTTGATAAATCATATAGTCGTTGTGAAACTTCTTCCTGAGTTTCTAATAAACGATACGTTATGTCTACAGGATTATAATTTTTCATAACGTCACTCCTTATTTTCTAAAATACTACTTTCCTAACATCATAGCCATCTCTAGAGCATCTTCGTGATCATTAATATAATATCCTTTTTTGATTCTACCATTTTCAAACTCCATTTTCCTGTAGAGGCTTTGGGCTCGCTGATTTGAAACACGAACTTCTAGACTTATTATCTTTATTTCTTCTGCTAACGCAATTCTTTTAAGTTCATTAATCAAAAAAGTAGCAATCCCTTTGCTTTCATATGCTGGTACGGTGGCAATATTTGTAATGTGTGCTTCCTCTGAAACAAACCATGTTCCTAAAAATGCTACTGGTGTCTGATCATCTGTTACTACGATATAAAAAGCATTTTTATTATATCGAATCTCATGTAGAAGCGCTGACCGATTCCACGGTGTCTGACCACTATAACAAAGTTTTTCAATAGATATAATGGCTTCAATATCGTCTTCCGTAGCAATTTGAACATTAAAAAAATCCTGATCATTCAGTGCAAAAAAATTGTGTTTCAATTCTACACGGTCTGCTATAGGCAATGGAAAAGTATGTGTATGTTTCGGTAGTTTATCAGCTAACCATTGTTTAATATTTTTCAACTAAGCTACCTCCTAGATCATCAGGATTTGCCTCTTTCCAGTTTTCTTCTGCTTCTGTTAATTTTGCGTATTCTGGAACAAAAGTATGGATATCAATTGTTTCTGCTTGCGCTCCTAACATTGCAAGCACACTAGCTCTTGGTAATTGCTGATAGCTTGGTAATAAAATCAGATTTTCTTTTAGACAATGTTTAAAAAGGGGCAAATGTTTCTCCAGATCAGTCCCAATCATTTGAACTGTTTTATGTTTAGATGCTAGTTCTTTAGCCCACTCTTCTGCAGAGATATGTTTATCCCTTTCAAGTTCAATCAGTTCTTCATTTTGATAAGTATAAAGACCAGTATAAACATTACCTCTTCTTGCGTCCATAATTGGAACAATTAATGAGCCTTTAAGCTGTTGAGCATTACCAGCCATAACCTTCAAACTTGAAATTCCTACTAATTCTATTCCTTTTGTCCATGCAAGGGTTTTAGCTACTGTTACTGCGATTCTAACACCAGTATACGACCCTGGACCTTTTGCTACAGCTATCCTGTCAATATCATCTATTGTTAAATTAGCGTCTTTTATGACATATTCAATTGTCGGCATCAATTGAATACTGTGATTTCGTTTTACGTTAGTTGTTTTTTCTGCCAAAATCTGTTTATTTTCAATGACTGCTACACTCATTGACTGATTTGATGTATCCATTGCTAAAATACGCATGTCAGGTCTCCTTGCTACATTACTTTTCTTTCTTATAGTTTAGCATATTTACGCCTCCCTAGGAACTGATCAGCAACCATCAATGAGCATATTCTTTGCAATTTATTAAGCACCAGCCTAAACTTTGCATATAGTCTAAAGTTTTGTAAGCCATTGCGTTCACTATTTCAAAATCTGAAAGGAGAAATTAAAATGACAGACAAAAATGATAGCATGAAAAACAAATTAAACGGTATGAAAGATAAAGCAGTCGGTGAAGCTAAAGACCAGTATGGGAAAATCGCTGACGATAAAAGCAAACAAGTCGAAGGAAAAACCCAAAAGGTTAAAGGGAAAGCTGAAGAAAGTTACGGGAAAGCTACCGAAGACAAAGATGAGCACCGTTAAGATTCATAAATATGACCATTAACAATACTGTCCACCTTTTCAGGGATTTCCTGTTAAAAGGTGGACAGTATTGTTAAAAAATTACGTTTAAAAATTTTACTCGGAGGAAACTCATGGACAAACTTTTAATTACCGGTGCTACAGGCACGATTGGAACTAATCTAGTAAAACATTTACAATCAGATTACGAACTTGTTCTTGCAGATATTGATTTTTCAGACTTTCCTGAAGAATTAAAAGAAGGTTCTACAATTATAGAAAAGGATCTTTCCAAGTTAGAAGAATGGGAAAATGTCCTCAAGGATGTGGATTATGTAATCCAATTAGCCGGCAACCCAGATGCAGGTGCTGAATTTTATGAAGGATTACTAGATTTAAATTATAAATTACCACAGAACCTCTATATGGAAGCAGATAAATCAGATAGCGTTAAACGGATTATCTTTGCCAGCTCTATTCATGCTAGTGATGCTTATCCAGATAATGTCCAAGTCAAAACATTGGAGCCAGCGCGACCAGATGATCTATATGGTGTTTCCAAGGTCTTTTTAGAAGGATTGGCTAGTTACTATGCTTATAAAAAAGGAATTGAATCTATTGGAATTCGTATCGGGGATTATAAATCACCTGGAGAGGGTGTTGATCCCGAAGCTGATTTTTATTCACGTGGTAAATTTTTCTCTTACAGAGATATGAACCATTTAATCGACTGTTGCTTAAAAGCGGAACTGGAAGAACCTTACTTGTTGGTAAATGGTATTTCAAACAACTCGTTTCCAAGACTGGATATCGATCAAGCTCGCATAAAATTAGGCTACCAGCCGCAGGATAATGCTTTTGATGAATAATATCAGAAAAGAGGCTGGGACAAAAGTCTCTGAAAGTCTTTAAATATAGAGAACCCCTGAGAAAATTGTAGAATACAATTCTCTCAGGGGTTCTACTTACTGAATGATTCTATTTTTTCTTTCTTTTATTATATTTTCGTAG
>NZ_FOSJ01000011.1 GCF_900114235.1 Marinilactibacillus piezotolerans
TACGAGGCATTCGCCTAGCCGGACCATCACTTGGTCGTCCAAAGAAAGACCAAACCAGAGACAAAGAAATCGAATATCGCGATAATGCAGATCGTGTAGAAGTTGAGCGCGGCTTCAGTTTACTGAAGCGTTGTTTCGGTATGGAAAATATCCGCACCAAACTCCGCGAAACTACCTTGACTACGATTGCCTTATCCGTCATTGCGATGAATGTAGATAACATTAATCGCAATCGCTTGCGCTCTTTTTTTGGACAACTGAAAAATCGGAAAAAAAGCTGTTTAGTTCTATTGAACTTTTCTCCATTTCAAATTAGCCCAATTGTTCAGTAGGCATTAATTAAACATAGAGGAATAATTATTAACTAGAATATTTATTATTAGTAGCAGATTTATTAGTTGAGAGTTTAACCAGCTAAAATATTCCGATTATTAAAATTAATGATTTTACATTATGACATAAATGTGAACAGACATTCTTTTTTTAGCATTGAACGCTTATTATCTGTATGAAACGTTGATTCTATCACTTATAATTATTTGTGAGAGGTGTGAGTAAATGACAGAGAATAAACTCAATCTAGAAATTCAATCATTAAAAAAAGAATTAGATTCCGTTAAGCGATTGAATAATGAATTGTTGAAACTGCAAGAGGAACAAGACTCATTAGATTTTGCCTGGTCAGGTAATTTAGGACATTGGTTCTGGGATTTTCAAGTTAATAGAGTGACATTTAACCCAATGAAGGCAATCGCTTTAGGGTTTAAAAAAGAAGAGCTTCCAGAATATGTTGATTTTCAGTTTTTTACTGATCGTCTTCATCCAGATGATTATGAGCGAGTAATGGATGCTATGAGAGATCATTTAGGAAACAAAATTCCTGTATGGGAAGTTAGATATCGTATAAAAACTAAAAGCGGTGATTACCGTACTTATTATGACCGTGGAAAAGTAACGAAAAGAACTGCTGAGGGCGCACCTTTATTCTTATCTGGAATTGTATTTGACGTCACTGAATATGAAGAAGAACGGCGAAGGTTGCTTGAAGAAAATAAAGAATGGGCAATCCAATCTAAAAAAGATTCTATGACGGGCTTATATAATCGTGCAAATATCTTATTCGAATTAGGGAAACTAGTAAATGAAGCCCAAGTAGGCTCCAACAAGGCTCTCTCAATTATTTTATTAGATATTGATAATTTGAGTCATCAGAATTCACTATTTGGTCCTTTATTCGGAGATGAAATTATTCGTAAAGCTAGTCAAATCATCGAAAATCATATAAAAGAAGAGGATTATGCAGGAAGTTTTGAAGGCGGAAAATTTATGATTGTATTGCCGGAAACTAAGAAAAAAGAAGCACATCAGATTGCTGACAAAATCAGGCAAGAACTCAATGCGGCAGATTTTAGTGAACCTGCAGAAGTAACAAGTAGTTCTGGGATAGCACAATATATGCCGACTGAAACCGTTAGTCAATTGTTTAATCGTGCAGATCGAATGTTATATAGAGGTAAAACATCGGGGAAAAATCAAGTTCAATCATAGAATAGATACAGCATTTAATAGTCTAAACTTAAGAGTAGCTCATATGCTGCTTTTTTTGTTTGTCTAAATATTATAAGCGAATTCTTTGCTTGAAAAAGCTTTCTCTGTCATAGTTAATATAAATACTAAAGGAGATGAAAATATTGGTAGATATAAAAGAAAAGGCTCTTAAAATGATGTTGGTGTAATGGCGACAATTTCTGAAAATAAACCAATGGCACGTTATATGTCTTTTTATAGCGAAGAATTCACTTTATACACTATAACGGACAAGCGAACTGAAAAAGTGGAAGATCTTGAAGTAAATCCTAATGTATTTGTCTTACTTGGCTATGAAGAAGGGATTATCGATAAAGATTATGTCGAAGTTGAAGGACAAGTCTCAATGGTCAAAAATCAGGAAATTATCGATAAGTCATGGAATGACTACATGGATAAGCAGTATTCAAGTAAAGAAGATCCAAATATTTTAGTGCTGGAAATCAAACCGACCAGAATCAACGTAAAAAACAAAAAAGGAAATGAAGTAGAAGAAGTTAGATTATAATTGATCAATAGTAGTACTAGTAAAGAGTGAAAGAAGTGCATAGACTTCTTTCACTTTTTTTTGTTACTTAGGAAATTCAATTCTATTGAGATCGATTTAATCCAAAATTATCGTAGAAATATAGTTCCTAATTAGAACTATAATCATTAAACCTTTAAAATAGTCTGAATATAAACAAATTGAAGGCTGTACGCTAGGGCAAAATTGTATTACAATAATAGCAATAGAACTTACGGAACGGATGAATGGAATGGACGATAAAAAGGTTTCGATATTAGGCATTCCTTTTGATAATTTAACTCGAGTAGAATTTTTGGCTCGGCTGCTTGCACGGATGGAAGCGAACCAGAAAACGTTTCTTGTGACTGCAAACCCGGAAATTGTTATGTATGCTAAAGAAGATGATGAATACTATAATTTATTGTTAAAAGCAGATTATGTAGCACCAGATGGTATAGGAATCGTGAGAGCCGCTAAGAAGTTAGGAACACCTATCAAAGAGAGAGTACCAGGGTTTGAATTAATGTTGGGGTTACTGGAATTATCCAATATGCATAAAAAACGAGTATATTTCATAGGGGCTAAAGAAGAAATCGTTGAAAAAGCTGTCAATAATGCTGAAAAGTTATGGCCGAACCTAGTAGTTGCAGGCTATCATCATGGTTACTTTGATCATTCAGACAGTGCAATGATTGATCACGTAAAGTCAGTTGAACCTGACTTAATATTAGTAGCATTCGGTTTTCCTCGACAAGAAAAATGGATTCATGAATATTTGAAGGCTGCTGGACATGGTATAGCCGTTGGAGTAGGCGGCAGCTTTGACGTGCTGTCTGGGAAAGCTAAGCGAGCCCCTAAAATTGTACAAAAACTCCATGTAGAGTGGTTGTACAGGTTAGTTAAACAACCGTCTAGATATCGTAGAATGCTTGCTTTGCCTGCATTTATGCAAGAAGTCAATAAACAGAAGGCATTAGAAAAAACAAAAAAGAAACGAGATAGTTAATGAAAGTATTACATGTAAATGCGGGAAACGAATATGGCGGAGGCTTGTTTCATATTCTATCAATCTTTCAAGGGGTTTCCCAGCTGGAGATGGACTTATTAGTATTCGAAGATGGACCAGTAGCTGAAATGGCTAGAAAAAACGGTATAAATGTATTTATACTTCCTCAAAAATCTCGATATGATCTTTCGATCCTATCAAGACTTAAATCTTTTATCAATGATCGTGAGTATACGATCCTGCATACACATGGTCCAAGAGCCAATCTATTGATTTCTTTAACAAAGAAACGATTAGCAGCAAGATGGGTAATGACTGTACACAGCGATCCTACACTCGATTTTAATGATAGAGGAATCAAGGGTCGGATTTTTGAAGTACTTAATTTACGTACGATAAGAAAACCAGATCAGGTAATTGCAGTTTCAAGTGAGATAAAAGAAATATTAGTTAGTAGCGGAGTACCCTCTGACAATGTATCAGTTGTTCATAATGGAAGAAATTTCAATTTGAACCACTCTAAAATTAATAAGAATTCAAATCTTTTTAATATTATTACGGTTGGGAGGCTGGAATGGGTCAAGGGACATCGATACTTGATTCAAGCCTTGAGTAAAATAAAGCAAACAAACTGGACCTTGACAATTTGCGGAACTGGACAAGAAGAATCAGATCTAAAAAAACTTGCCGATGAATTGGATTTATCAGATAAAATAAATTTATTAGGATGGGTAGAGGGCACAGAAGTTAGTAAACAGATCGCTCAAGCAGATGTTATGGTGTTGCCTTCATTGAGTGAAAGTTTTCCCTTAGTTGCGCTAGAAGCCGGTGAGCATCACATACCAGTTATTGCTACGGATGTTGGCGATATTGGTGAAATGATTCCTAATAAGTCTGTGGGTTGGCTAGTACAGAAAGCTTCATCAGATGAATTGGCCGCAGCGCTAGAAGAAGCGTGTACAGACTGGGAATTAGATACTCTGGAACAAAAAGGTGAACGATTTTACAAATGGAGTAGTCAGTTTACAATTGAAAAACAAGGGCTGGAAACAATGAAAGTGTATAAACAGTGTATGGACCAGAAGAAGTAAATTGTGATGCAAACATGGACATAGTCATTATTTTCACAAGTAAATAATAGCTGGAATGTGATATACTAGCTAACATATTATAAGTACCACTAGGAGGATATTAAAATGAACCGAACGTATACGGATGATAGCGTAGCGTTGCATACTGATTTATATGAAATTAATATGATTTTAACCCATTGGAAAAAAGGTAATGATCAAAAACGTGCTGTATTTGAAGTTTATTACCGCAACAATCCATTCGGCATGGGTTATACGATTTTTACAGGATTAGAGAGAGTTGTCAGATATATAGAAGAACTGCGTTTTAAAGAATCAGATATTGCCTATTTAAGAGAGATTGAGCAATATCCTGAAGAGTTTTTAACTTATTTAAAGAATTGGCGATTTAAAGGAACGCTTAGATCTTTCAAAGAAGGAGAAGTAGCATTTGCAAATGAACCTTTAATTCAAGTAGAAGGTTCGATTGTTGATTGTCAATTGATTGAGACAGCTTTATTAAATATCGTGAACTTCCAGACCTTAGTTGCCACTAAAGCTGCGCAAATCAAGAGTGCTGCTGGAAATGATCCTGTTTTAGAATTTGGTGCGCGTCGCGCTCAGGAAATGGATGCAGCAATTTGGGGAGCTCGTGCAACTTATATTGCAGGAGTAGATTCTACTAGCAATACAAGAGCAGCAAAAATTTTTGGTATCCCAGCTTCTGGAACCCATGCACATGCGTTAGTCCAAGCTTATCGAGATGAATATCAAGCTTTTAAAGCCTATGCTGAGACACACAAAGATTGTGTGTTTCTTGTAGATACATTCAATACCCTGGAATCAGGTGTTCCAACTGCTATCAAAGTTGCTAGAGAAATGGGAGACTCCATCAATTTTTTAGGTGTTCGTTTGGACTCGGGAGATTTATCTTACTTATCTAAAAGAGTGCGTCAGCAGTTAGATGAAGCTGGCTTTAAAGAGGCAAAAATATTTGTTTCAAATGATTTAGATGCTGAAACGATTCTGAATCTGAAAATGCAGGGAGCTAAAATTGATGTGTGGGGTGTAGGGACTAAAATGATTACAGCCTATGATCAGCCAGCACTGGGTGCAGTTTATAAAATCGTATCGGTAGAAGGTAATGATGGCAATATGCACCACACACTAAAGTTAACCGGCAACGTTGCGAAGATTACAACTCCAGGAAAAAAACAGGTTTGGCGTGTGCGTTCTTATAATGATAAAAAGCCAGAAGGGGATTATATTTCACTGGTAGATGAACGTCCAAATGAACAGGAAGAATTATTTATGTTCCATCCTCAATATACTTATATCAATAAAACAATCACTGATTATAATGCACGCCCTTTATTACACGATATTATAGTAGATGGAAAGGTAGTATATACATTACCTACACTTGAAGAGATAAGAGACTATGCAATGCAAAGTCTATCTGAACAGTGGGAAGAACACAAACGTTTATTAAATCCAGAACCTTACCCTGTAGATCTTTCACAAAAACTTTATGAAGCAAAAGTTGAAACAATCAATTTGTTCAAAAAAATGCCAACTGATCAGTCAAAATCATTGTTTTAAAGCTATTTAAAAATTTATGATAAACTAAGAATACAGAAATTTCTTAAAAACTTAAATAGGAGATGACGTAGCCAATGTCAGAATTACAAAAACAGATTATTGAAGAAATGGCAGTCAAGCCGGAAATAGATCCAAAAGAAGAAATTAGAAAAAGTGTTGACTTAATGAAAGATTATTTAAAAAAAAATAATTTTCTTAAGACGTTAGTATTAGGCATCTCTGGTGGACAAGATTCATCATTGCTAGGTAAATTAGCACAAATTGCAATGGAAGAACTACGTGAAGAAACAGGAAATGAAGAGTATGCGTTTATTGCCATGCGCTTACCTTATGGTGAACAAGCAGATGAAGAAGAAGCTATGGCAGCAATCGACTGGATGAAACCAGATAAGGTTGTACGTGTGAATATCAAACCAACTGTTGATGCAAATGAAACTTCTCTTAGAGAAGGTGGAGTAAAAATCACTGATTTTAATAAAGGAAATATCAAAGCGCGTGAGCGTATGGTCGTACAATATGCAGTAGCAGCCAATCATAATGGAGTAGTATTAGGAACAGATCATTCAGCAGAAAGTGTAACTGGATTCTTCACAAAGTACGGCGACGGCGGAACAGACTTGAATCCACTATTTAGATTGAGTAAAGGTCAAGGTAAAGCGTTATTGAAAGAGTTGGGTGCTCCTGCTAAGTTTTATGAAAAAATTCCAACAGCTGATTTGGAAAGTGACAGACCAGGAAGATCTGATGAAGATGCTTTAGGTGTTACTTATGAAGAAATTGATCAGTACCTTGCAGGAAAAGAAGTTTCTGAACAAGCTGCAAAAACGATTGAAGATTGGTACTTGAAAACGCAACATAAACGCCATTTGCCAGTTACGATATTTGATGACTTCTGGAGATAAATATTATTTTAAAAGGATCGAGACAATTGTCTCGGTCCTTTTTGTCTTATCGGCAGTTATAGTGGAACTCGAGCCGGAAGAGAAACTGAGTAGAGAGATAAAAGGGGCTTATGTACCAACTCAAATCAAAAAAGAAGTAAAGTAGATAGAGAAAATGGATTTGTGTTTTAACTTAAACTGAAAATAGCTTGAGTGAATAGAGAAACAGCTTCTAGATCGGGAGTAAAATTTATATATTTGACTTTTTGGTATATACCAATTATAATAAGCTTGAGTAAAACCTAAGGAGGAATTTATATGGTTAAGGTTTTGACAAATGCGCATATTTACACCGGAGAAGATTCAATAGAAAAAGGATATATTCGTTTTGATAAAGAGATAATCGGCGTTGGGAAAATGGAAGCATTTGAAGCACAGTCGGATGAAGAAGTAATGGACCTGAAGGGTAAAAAAGTAATTCCTGGCTTTATTGATGTGCACAGCCATGGCGGATATTTGATTGACAATATGGATGGAACTCCTGAAGAAATCAACGAAATGATTAGAAAAATGTTGAAAGAAGGCGTTACAAGTTATTTTCCTACTACCATGACACAGTCGGATGAAAATATTGAAAGATCACTGAGAAATCTTAATAAAGCAGCGGCATCAAATCCGGTAATACAGGGAATTCATATTGAAGGACCTTTTATTTCAGTTAAACATAAAGGAGCTCAACCAGAGAAATATATAGTAGTTGCTGATAAAGATAAAATCGAAAAGTGGAATAATTTGAGTGGTGGTCGAATTCGTCTAGTCACCTATGCACCTGAAACAGGAGATGTCTCTGAATTTGAAGAGTATTGTAAAGAAAATAATATTATCATGTCAGTTGGACATTCAGATGCTAAATATAATGATTTAAAGGAATCTGCAGCAACTCATGTCACTCATCTGTTCAATGCACAAAGAGGATTACATCACAGAGAAATAGGTGTGACTGGATTTGGTTTGTTGGAAAAAAATGTTATGGTTGAGATGATCGTGGATGGTTTCCATATCGTTCCGGAAATGGTCAAACTAGCTTATAAAGCTAAAGGGGCAGAGGGCATTGAGTTAATTACAGACTCTATGCGTGCAAAAGGAGTTCCTGAGGGCAAAAGTGAATTAGGTGGACAACAAGTTATAGTAAAAGATAAACGAGCCCGATTAGAAGACGGTACTCTGGCAGGCAGCGTATTGACGTATATAGATGCCTTCAGAAACGTTATAGAATATACAGGCTGCAGCATTGAAGAAGCTGTTAAAATGAGTTCAGTTAACCAAGCAAAAGAATTTTCATTAGAAAATAAAGGATCTTTACTGCCTAATAAGGATGCAGATATGCTGATTTTAGGAGAGGACTTAACATTGCTTGAAACCATATTAGGAGGAGAAATCCAAGATGATAGATAAGACAATTAAAAATAATTCAAAAATGAATGTAATTATAACAAAAGATAAAGTAGAAGGCGGAAAAAAGGCATTTGAATTAGTTGAAAAAGCAATCCATAGTGATGCAGCAGTGTTGGGACTGGCTACTGGAAGTACACCTGAAACCCTCTACAAAGAAATGAGGGCAAGTAATACGGATTATTCGAACTTGATTTCTATTAATCTGGATGAATATAAAGGCCTTCCTGCAGATCATCCACAAAGTTATCATACTTTTATGCAAGAAAATTTATTTAAAGATAAACCTTTTAAAAAAAGTTTTATTCCTGATGGATTAGGGGATGAAGATGAAGAAGTAAAAAGGTACAATAAGATTATAGAAGAATACCCTATCGACTTGCAGATTCTTGGTATTGGCACAAATGCTCACATTGGGTTCAATGAGCCTGGCACATCTTTTCTACAAGAAACACATGTTGAAAAGCTTACTGAGGCAACAATTAATGCAAATAAGAGATATTTTGAGTCCGAAGAAGATGTACCTAAATATGCATTTTCTATGGGAATCAAGTCCATTTTATCTGCAAAAAAAATTCTGTTAATGGCCTTTGGTGAGAGTAAAGCTGAAGCAGTACATGATATGCTTAATGGACCAATCACTGAGCAAGTACCAGCCAGCATTTTACAGACGCATGATGATGTTACGGTCATAATCGATGAGGCAGCTGCAAGCAAACTTTAAGGTATTCTAACACCCCTAATGTCTTGTAGAGTGAAAGCTGATGTTTGTTTATCAGTGAAACTTTTGAATTAGTTTGACATATGGAGTTAGAAAGGAAGAATTGCATGCCAAAAAAAATGCCTGTATATATTCAAATGCATAACCAGATGAGAGAATGGATCAATACTGGTGAATGGAAAGAAGGAACCAAAATTCCTTCCGAAAGAGATTTAGCTTTACAGTTTGATGTGAGTCGTATGACGGCTAGACAAGCAGTAAATACCCTCGTAGATGAAGGATTACTTGAAAGACGAAGAGGTTCAGGTACATTCGTAGCTTTAGAAAAAGTTCGAGAAAAAATGAGTGGTGTACCAAGTTTTACTGAAACTGTTGAGCGCCAAGGGAAAACTCCTACAAGCCAATTAGTTGCTTTCCACACTAAACCAGCTAGTATCAGTGAAGCTGAAAAACTAATGATCGAACACAATGAAGAAGTTCTGATCATGGAAAGAATCCGTTCGGCGGATGGAGTTCCGATTTGTTATGAAGTAGCAACAATCCCTTATAAATATGTGAAAGATTTAAGTAAAAAACAAATTACACAGCATTTGTTTAAAACGCTGGAAGTAGAAAAAGGCATGCGGGTAGATCATGCAGAACAGACGATTTCGGCTACTTGGGCATCGGAATCAATAGCAGAGATGTTGGGAATCAAGCGAGGTTCTTCTGTTCTCAGATTACGGCAAGTCAGTTATAGCCAAGATGGTACGCCATTTGAATATGTTCGTTCTCAATATGTGGGAGATCGGTATGAATTTTTCTTGGAAGCAACTAAAAAGTAGTTTGGGGAACGCAGCGACTAATGAAGTACATTATTTCTAATAAATGAATTTTTTAAAACCTGAAGAGTACTTACTCTTTAGGTTTTTTAAGTTTTTAAAAGATTATAATCACCAAGTTAAAAAATGTGCCAGAAATATAACAATATATATTTTTTTAAGACAATTGATTAAGAATTCGATAAAATGGTACTGTTTTACAGTAGACTGTTAACCAGAAAGATAATCAATTACTTTAATTAAAAGGAGAGCAAATCTTATGAAGGAAAAGTTAAAGCTGGCAAAAACAAATTATTTAATAGCTGTTTTTCTCATATTGGTCTCCTTGAGCATTTTGTATTGGTTTTTAACAAAACAACAAGAAGCAGAGTCACAAGAACTCACTGAAGAGTATATGGAGCTGACAACTAAAGATTCTGAAAGCATCTTGGATAGAGCCAAGTTTATAACTAAGCGAGATGGACAAGTCGATATTGCTGTATTGGGAAGTAGTGTAACAAGAGGGAAAGGAGCTACTGCTGAACAGCCAGTTTGGGGAACGAGAGTAGAACAACGTTTGAACCAGTATGAAGAAATCAATGCTAAAGTGTGGAACAGAGGATACAATGGCTATAGCACAACCGATTTACTAGTTCAGGAAAAGATTACTGAAACGATTGAATCAAAGCCTGATATTGTTATTTTTGAGCTTTGTCTAATCAACAACAATCGATTTCCTCAAAACGATCTATCCTTAACAAAAGAAGAATTAATTGGAATTATGAATCGATTCCAGGAAAATCTGCCTAATACGTTAGTTATTCTTACGACAGCGAATCCCACTATTTATAACGATATATATTTAGATAATGGAACTTTAACCTATGATCAATATAATGATGAAGTGAGTGCTTTTGTTCAAAAACAAGGATGGAATTTTATTGATATTTATTCACTGATGTCCAGAAAAATTGCAAATTCTAATCATTCGTTAGAATACTATTTAGATGATGCAGTACATCCGAATGGAGAAGGATATAACTTATGGTATACACTACTTGATGAAAGGCTGAGTAAACCATTGTCAGACTTGAAGTAATGGATAAAAAAGTCTTACCGATTCAATAATTGAATCGGTAAGACTTTTTTTATAGTAGAGTTCTTGGGTTGAGGTTACTCTGTTTCTTCGTATTGTTCCTCTTCTAGTGGATTAGAAAATGAATCACCAGACTCAGAAGGAATATTTTCTAATTCTTCATCGATCCCTACTTCGCCTTCATCGATACTGTCAGTGGAAGGATCTAATTCTAAGTGCTCACGTAATGTACTTTGAATTTCTTCAATAGATTCATCAAAAGGAAGCCAGACATATAAATCTAGATCATAGGAAGGGAAATAGACGTAATCTGCTTCGCCTTGTATTTCAAGGGATTCAACATCATTTGCAGCTTCTGTATAATTATTGGCAATTGTCCAGATTTGTTGACCAGAAAGATTCGTTTGAAGATTTTCTCTTACAGCATCCATTATTGGAGCGAAGTTTACAAATGAGTCTAGAGACATTAGTTTTTCTGCTAATGTTTGGATGACTTCCTGTTGTCTTTCTTGTCTACCCCAATCGCCTCTTGGATCTTGTTTTCTCATTCGGGCATATCCTAAAGCATGTTCTCCATCTACAGTTTGCAGACCCTCTTCGATTTCGATAGCATCTGAATTTTCGTCACTATCTTGTACGGTGAAAGCTAATGGTGAATCTACTGTAATCCCACCTACTGCATCGACAAGATCCACTAAGCCTTCAAAATTCAGAGTTGCGTAATAAGAAATAGGGATGTCTAGATATTCTTCAACATAATCAATGGTTCCAGAAACACCGTAGATCGTATAGAGAGCATTGATCTTTTCTGAACGGTCTGAATCAGGTAAAGTAATCATCGTGTCTCGAGGGATAGAAACAAGTTTTACAGATTCCTCATTAGGGTTAATAGTCGCAACAATTAATGTATCAGAACGTCTGGTTCCATCAGCGTCATCGAGCCCAAGTAATAAAACAGAAAAGGGATGTAATTCTTCTAGACGTGCATCTTGTTCGGAAGTGTCTTGTAGCTCTTCAGGTGTATTTTCAGATACATCACTTAAAACGCGTATGATTTCACTGCCGTAGTAGCCTACTACGGTTCCAGTAACGAAAAAAACTAAAACTAAGATAGTAAATAAAATTCGTTTAATCCATTTATTTCTTTTTTGTCTTTTAACATGTTTTTGTGAACGCATGTCAACCTCGATTCTTTAATTAACTCATTTATTATTTTTTGTTTTAATATTGTAATTCTATTCTCAAGTTTAATTCAGATGATGTAATAATGCAATTGTGTTTTCGATTCTTTCAATGTTATAATGAAAGAAAGTTTACCAGAAATGGGATAGTTAAAATGTATGATATGTACTTAGTTCTTCTTGTCTGTATTGCCACTGTAATACTCAGTATGATTTTGACTGCTGTTTATAAAAGAGTCGCAATGAAATTCAATTGGGTAGATGTCCCGGATGCAAGAAGAGTTCACAATAAAATAATGCCAACAATGGGCGGGATTGCAATTTTTATTGCTTTTTATTTCGCGCTGTTTATTTTGCTGCCGATACCAACTTCACTGATACTTCCCATTTTTTTGGGTTCGCTGATCGTTTTGTTGACAGGGTGTATAGATGATCTGAAAAACTTAACGCCATTACTAAAAGTAATTGGTATTTTGCTAGGTGCTTTAGTTGTTTATTACTTTGGCGGTATCTCCCTGGAAACAATGACACTACCATTGTTTGGAACATTAGAATTTGGTTCTTGGAGTCTGCCTTTTACTTTACTCTGGATTCTCGGATTTACTAATGCAGTGAATTTGATTGATGGGCTGGATGGTCTCGCAAGTGGCGTTTCCATTATCGCACTTACAACTATGGGAATCATCGGGTTCTTTTTCCTGACAATACAAGAAGTGTCAATATCAATTATGATTTTTGTACTTGTAGCTGCTATTGCAGGCTTTTTACCTTATAACTTTCATCCTGCTAGTCTTTTTCTTGGAGACACGGGTGCGTTATTTATAGGATTTATGATTGGAATATTTTCTCTGCAAGGTTTGAAAAATGCTACACTGATTTCACTTGTCTTACCGGTCGTTATTTTAGGAATACCAGTCACTGACACACTATTTGCAATGATTCGAAGAAAAATGAATCGGCAGTCAATTTCGGTTGCAGATAAAAATCACATTCATCATCGGTTGATGTCTTTAGGTTTATCTCACAGACAAACCGTGCTAGCCATTTATAGTGTATCAGCTATTTTCTCAATCATTGCTTTATTGTATAATTTTTCAACATTCTGGGGTTCAATTTTACTAACTATTTCAGTATTTGTAGGTGTAGAATTGTTCGTAGAGATTATTGGATTAGTTGGGGCAGATAGAAGACCGTTATTAAAATCAATACGAGAATTTGGATATAAATTAAACAAAAAGAAACCAGACGATAAATAATCATCTGGTTTCTTTTTGTATTTACTGTGAATCTGTCTCTGGTTCAGCAGTTTCAAGTTCTGTTATAGTAGTCTCTTGATTAGAAGAGTTGTTTGATGTGGTCTCTTCATCATTATTCTCATCAGTATAAGCTGAATCATCAGAGAAATTTGGATCAAGAGAATTTTGTAATTCCAGTTGGATATTTGCAAAGCTAGTTGGATCGATTTTAACTAGATCCATGCCTCTTTCAGTAAAGCTTGACCATTCAAAAACGTGTGATTGTATTGCGAAGTCAGAATTAAGACCCGTTTTAGCAAGAGCAGTCATATCACTGATACGCATATTCGTACGCATATTAGCCCCGACTGTTTCAACAATATCCGTATATTTAGGAATGGAACCGATATTTAAAGCTTTTTTCATAATCGCTTCTATTACTAGCTGCTGACGATGGCCGCGTTCTACATCGTTGTCAATTTTTCTAGTTCTAGCTAGTGCAAGCGCTTCTTCTCCGTTTAACGTTTGTAGTCCTTCCTCTAAATGAATCATTCCAGATTTTCCAGAAGAATCTTGCTCAGAGAAGGTGATAGGGACATCCATTTCAATCCCGCCTAAAGCATCAATGATCTCTAAAAAAGCATCAAAATTGAAAGTAGCATAATAGTGGATAGGCACGTCTAGCCATGATTCTACAGTTTCGATCATTGTACTTTCTTGCCCTAGTGCATAAGCAGAATTAATCCGATCGTACTTAACGACTTGATTATCTTGCATGATCGGTACATAAGTATCACGGGGAATAGAAACCATATTCATTTTGCGAGTAATCGGATTTACAGTAGCGTAAATAATGGAATCTGCACGAGTTGAACCCAAAGATCGAGAATCTTCTTGATCGTTATCGACCCCAAGGATCAGAAAAGATACGGGTTCGGTTATTGGATCAACCTCTGCGACTGGAGTAGATCGTTCTACTTCTTGATAAGAAGCTTCAATTGCATTTTCAGTTGTAGCAAGCAGTCTTGCAAAATAAGCCATAGCAAATAAAATGATGGTGAAAAGTGGAATGAGAATAGCTAAGGCAATTTTTTGTTTTTTCTTTTTACTTGAACGTCGTACATTAGAACGACTATTATTATTTTTAGACAAATCTAGTACTCCTTTATAGGAAGAAAGTTTAATAAATGGCAAAATAATCTATTCTACATTATTATCTTTCTAGTTGTTAGTGTCAAGCTTAGACAGAAAATTTTATGATACTGTATAGTTTATGTGCAAAACTAGACACAAAATTATCATATTTGTAAAAATATAGATTAAATTAATAAATTTTATTCACTTACTTCTAATTCAATCCAGGCTTGTTTCCCTCGGGTACAAACTCCTTGGTCACTAGTCCATTCGGTTACTTCGTTAAGGAACTGTTCGATATTCTCTAAACGAATTAGACATTCAAAACTTACTGATTCAGTATAATGGATTTCCTGTAAAATATATTCAGATTGTCTAAGCTGATTTTCAAATTTTCCACTCATAGGATAAGAAACACTTACAGTAATGAATTGGTGTAACTGGCGTTCAACTATTCCAATAGAAGAAAGAGCAGCGTTGACAGAACCACTGTAAGCTCTAATCAGTCCTCCGGCACCCAATTTTATCCCGCCAAAATATCTTGTGACAACAGCGGTAATGTTATTTAAGTTTCTTTTCTTAAGAATCTCTAACATAGGAACGCCGGCAGTACCGCTTGGTTCGCCATCATCATGAGCGCGCTGGAATTCTTGTCTTTCTCCCAATATGTAAGCTGAACAATTATGATTAGCTTTCCAATGTTCTTTTTTTATTGATTCAATATGGTGTATAGCTTCTTCTTCTGTTTCAGTTCTTTTTAAGTGGCAAATAAAGCGTGATTTTTTTATTTGGATTTCATGCGAACCGTTTTCTTTTATGGTCCGGAAATTCTGCATATTTAAATCAACCTTTCTCTTTTTTATCCAATTAGTGTATAATGAATCTGGTGTGTTTACAAGGCGACTTTTTCATTAGAAATTTAGATATTTTCGCTGAAAATTACTTTTTTATGAAAACCATATATTCTGACTAGAGTATTATAGAGACGAGGTGAAAAGATGAGTATAGCCGTTGTAACAGATAGTACAGCTTATTTATCTCATGAACAATATGATTTATATAATATCTATTCGGTTCCTTTATCATGTATAGTTCAAAGTGAGGTATACAAAGAAGAAATAGATATTACTTCAGAAGAATTTTTTTTAAGAGTACGGGAAATGGATAAACTACCTACTAGTTCACAACCTACTGTGGGAGATTTTACTGCACTTTATGAAGAATTAGGAAAAGAATATGATGCCATTATTAGTATACATTTATCAAGTGGAATTTCAGGGACTTATCAAAATGCAGTAAGTGTGTCACAAGCTATTGAACATGTAGAGATTTATCCTTATGATTCTGAACTGGCAGCTGCCGGGCAAGCATTTCAAGTTATAGAAGCTGCCAAGTTAGCACAAAAAGGTGCTACAGTTGAAGAAATTCTGAAAAAATTAGATCAGATCAAAGAAGCAACAGAATTATATTTTGTTGTAGACGATCTAACAAACCTTGTGAAAGGTGGTAGATTATCAAGAGCTGCAGGAAGTGTAGCCACTCTATTAAGTATTAAACCAGTTTTAACATTTGTAGATGGATTGATTGTACCTTTTGATAAAATACGTACAAAGAAAAAAGCTTTGCGAAAGATTGAAAACTTGTTAGAAGAATCTGTACGTTCTTCTGATTATCCTATCCAAGCTACAGTTGTGCATGCTTTCAGTGAACAAGAAGGCTTAGCATTTAAAGAAAATTTAGAAACGAAATTTCCAGACGTAGAATTTAATCTCAGCTTTTTAGGTCCTGTTATCGGAGTGCATACAGGGGAAGGTGCAATAGGAATGACATGGACAATAAAAACAAGTGATGAATAGTACGATTTATTATTGAATGACAAATTAAGTAAATGAAATTTAGCTGAACTAGCGTATTTATACGCTAGTTTTTTATTTATTAAAGAAAAATAAAGTTATCTTTTCAGATCACTGATCAGTATATAAGTAGAATATTTATATAAGGGGATCATGAAATGAGGGAATGTTTCGATAAATCAATTTTATTTGGTAGAGAAGTATTGAAACAGGAATTAACAGAAGAAAGCGACTTTACAGAAGAGTTAGAGCTTAGGCTAGAGACAAGCACAGGATTTATTAAACGAAACGGAAAAGAATATTGTCGAAGATGCAATGCACCAGTTTATCCCATAGAGCAGAATCAGTGTTACTGTAAACAGCCTTGTACTTATTGCACGAAGTGCATACAGATGGGTAAAGTCAGACGCTGCAGTACATTTTATCATCTTCCAGAACCAAATATTTTTCAAAAAGCTGCTGAACCAATTTTACACTGGAAAGGAAGGTTGTCGTCGCAGCAGGAAATAGCATCTGAGGAGTTGGTTCAGACGATTAAAAAAAATGA
Organism: Marinilactibacillus piezotolerans; assembly: GCF_900114235.1. Classification (GTDB taxonomy): domain Bacteria; phylum Bacillota; class Bacilli; order Lactobacillales; family Carnobacteriaceae_A; genus Marinilactibacillus; species Marinilactibacillus piezotolerans. The sequence continues at coordinate 16,674 of NZ_FOSJ01000011.1, forward strand.
AACTAGACTCTTATGGGCAGTAGCTGGAGCTGGTAAAACAGAAATGCTTTTTTCAGGAATCGAAACAGCAATTAGACAAAATAAAAGGATTTGTCTGGCTTCTCCTCGAGTAGATGTTTGTTTAGAATTAGCCCCTAGACTTAAAAACGCCTTTCCAACAGTTACAATGATTGTTTTATACGGAGGTATGGAAGAAGCCTATACTTATACACAGCTTGTGGTGGCGACTACTCATCAGTTGTATCGATTCAAAGAAGCTTTTGATTTGCTGATAATTGATGAAATTGATGCTTTTCCTTTCAGATTAGATGATTCGTTGCAGTTTGCATCAGAAAAAGCACGAAAAAAGGAATCTGCACTTATATATCTTACGGCAACACCAGACAGAATATACCAGAAAAAAATTAAAGAAAACAAAATACAATCTAGTATCTTACCAGCCAGATATCATGGTCATGCTTTGCCAGTTCCTGTAACGGTCAAGGAAAACAATTGGAAAGAACGCTTGCTGAAAAATCCGATGAAAACAAAAGTTTATAGAAAAATATTGGAACTATTAAAATCAGAGAAAAGGTTCTTAGTATTTGTTCCGAATATTAAATGGATGGAACAATTTGAATGTATCTTAAGAGAAGTTATTCCAAAGAAAAAGTTTGAATCAGTTCATTCAGAAGACTCAGATAGAAAAAGAAAAGTCCAAGCTATGCGGGATCAAAAGCTTGATTTTCTATTGACTACAACAATATTAGAGAGAGGTGTCACATTTATAGATATTGATGTACTGGTTATTGGAGCGGATGATCAGATCTATACGGAGTCAGCATTGGTGCAAATAGCGGGACGTGCAGGTCGTTCACCTGATTATCCTAGTGGAGAAGTGATTTATTATCATGACGGTTTGACGATTGCAATCAAAAGAGCAATCAAACAAATAAAAAGAATGAATCATATCGCAAGGAGCAGAGGACTGATAAAAAATGAATAAATGTGTATGGTGTAAAAGAGAAATAATTACAAACTTTTCGATATCTCAACTACTAACTTTTACTAAGATAGAACCTAGAGTGGTTTGCGGAACCTGTGCACTAAAATTTGATACAATTAAACTGGATTCATGCTGCCCAAAGTGTCATAGAAAGCAATTGGATAAATCAATATGTCAGGATTGTATGAACTGGCAGAAAATTTATCCAGATTATCCGTTTAGTCATTACGCTCTTTATTCGTATGATGAATTTGGCAAAGAATGGATGGAGCGTTTCAAATTTACCGGGGATATACGTGTGGCAAAAATGGTAGCAGACAGTTTAGCTAAAGTAATCAGTGGTTATAAAGCAATAGATATGATCATACCGATTCCAATATCGAAAAAGAGTTTTGCAAGGAGAGGATTCAATCAGACAGAGATTTTGCTAAAAACTGCAGGAGTATCCTTTATACAAGTTTTAGAAAACAAGAGTATTGAAAGTAATCAGGCCAGTAAAAACCGTCGAGAACGGTTGGAAACAGTACAGCCTTTTTCAATAAAAAAAGAAATGAAGCCCAAACTCTGTAATAAAAATGTCATGATCATCGATGATGTTTATACAACTGGAAGAACCATACTTTTTGCAGTAGAGTGTGTTTTAGCTGCCGGGGCGCGTAATGTGAAGACGCTGTCTTTATTTAGATAAGAGAATAAAATAAAATACTATAGATACATTGAGAAAGTAACCGCTGTCATGTATAATGAAACTAAGTTAACAAACAAAAGTAAAGTGTTTGTTAAAGAGTTATTTTAAGATTTGTGCTAAAATGACTCAAAGTAAAATAGATTTGGAAGGGTGAAGCAATATGCTAAGATACAATGTTCGCGGAGAAAACATAGAAGTGACCCAAGCAATCAGGGAATATGTTGAGAAAAAAGTAGGTAAGATTGAAAAATATTTTAAAGATGTGCCTGAAGCTAGTGCACATGTTAATCTTAAAACCTACTCTGATAAAACTGCGAAAGTAGAAGTTACAGTACCACTTCCTTATATCGTCTTACGTGCGGAAGAAACTTCTCCAGATTTATATGGAAGCGTTGATCTGGTTGTAAGCAAACTGGAAAGACAAATGAGAAAATATAAAACTAAAATCAATCGTAAAAACCGTAGATCACAAGGTGTGGATGCACCTCAACCTACAAACCCAGATTTATGGGCAGATCTTGATATTGATGATGAAGAGTCATCTACTGAAGAAGAAATTGGAGCAGCTATCGTGCGTACAAAACGTCTAAGCTTGAAACCGATGGATGCTGAAGAAGCAATCCTGCAAATGGATATGTTAGGTCATAATTTCTTTATTTTTGAAGATGCTGATACAAACGGATCAAGCATTGTCTATAAACGTAAAGACGGAAAATATGGATTAATTGAAACAGATTAAGTAAATAAATGGAGGCGAGCAGAGAATGCTCGCCTTTTTTAATGCCTATATTAGTTCGATCTGTTCAGAATGAAACCATCAAACTGGTAAGAGACCATTACCTATATTTGCTTAGATGAAATCAAGAACCTCTCGTCAAGCATCAAGAATCGTTAGATTTACCTAAGTGATGAGTAGTTAACAGTGCGATAACCGGGCTTTTTTTTGTGAAACAATAATGGTATGATAGTATAGTATGAAAATCGGTTAGTATAACTTTTGATATATAACGATAATGAAGAGATTACACGATTAAAGAGGAGATTTATAAAAATGGCTCATTTACTTAAAAATTTGTTTGATAATGACAAGAAAGAACTGCGTCGTTATGGAAAAATTGCCGACCGTATTGAAAGTATGGAAGAAGAAATTGCTGCTTTATCAGATGAAGAATTGAAAGCTCGCACACAAGAATTTAAATCACGCTATCATAACGGTGAAACTTTAGATGATTTATTACCTGAAGCTTTTGCGACTGTTCGTGAAGCAGCTAAACGTGTACTAGGTTTGTTTCCTTTCCGTGTACAGTTAATGGGTGGAATGTCACTCCATGAAGGTAATATCTCTGAAATGAAAACTGGTGAAGGTAAAACGCTGACAGCTACTATGCCGGTTTATTTAAATGCCATTTCTGGAGAAGGCGTGCACGTTGTAACAGTCAATGATTATCTGGCTACTCGTGATGCTGAAGAAATGGGCGAGTTATACCGCTGGATGGGATTGACTGTTGGATTAAATCTTAATGGGAAAAATTCTAGCGAAAAGCGTGAAGCATATAATTGCGATATAACATATTCTACTAATAATGAACTTGGATTCGATTATTTACGAGACAATATGGTCGTATACAAAGAACAAATGGTTCAAAGACCATTGAATTTTGCAATTCTTGATGAAGTGGATTCGATTTTAGTTGATGAGGCAAGAACACCATTAATTATTTCTGGACAGGCTAATCGATCAACTTCTTTTTACACTCGTTGTGACTTCTTTGTCAAAGGATTAAAGGAAGAGGAAGACTACACGATAGATCTGCAGTCCAAATCTATTTCTTTAACTGAAGAAGGGATCGAAAAGGCTGAGAAAACTTTCCGAGTAAACAATTTATATGATCTTGAGAATCAGACTTTAATCCATCACTTGGACCAGTCTTTAAGAGCTAACTTTATTATGCTTTTAGATATTGATTATGTAGTTAATAATGGAGAAGTCAAAATTGTTGATCAGTTTACTGGGCGTATCATGGATGGTCGTCGTTATTCTGACGGATTACACCAAGCTATTGAAGCTAAAGAAGGTGTAGAAATTCAGAAAGAATCTAAAACAATGGCGACTATTACCTTCCAGAACTACTTCCGTATGTATAAGAAGCTATCTGGGATGACAGGTACAGCTAAAACAGAAGAAGAAGAATTTCGTGAGATTTATAATATGAATGTTATTGCAATTCCAACGAACCGCGAACTTATTCGTGATGACCGTGATGACTTATTATATCCGACTTTAGAAAATAAGTTTAATGCAGTAGCTCAAGATATCAAAGAGCGCCATAAAAAAGGTCAACCTATTTTAGTAGGTACAGTAGCTGTTGAAACTTCTGAAAGAATCAGTCGCTTACTAAGAAAAGAAGGCGTTCCACACGAAGTTTTAAATGCGAAAAACCACTTTAGAGAAGCGGAAATTGTCGTGAACGCTGGGCAGCCGGGAGCTGTTACGATCGCTACCAATATGGCTGGTCGTGGTACAGATATTAAATTAGGACCTGGTGTTAAAGAATTAGGTGGACTGGCTGTAATCGGTACTGAAAGACATGAATCAAGACGTATTGATAATCAGTTGCGTGGCCGTTCCGGTCGTCAAGGAGATCCTGGCGTTTCACAATTCTATTTATCTCTTGAAGACGATTTAATGAAACGTTTTGGATCTGAACGTATTCGTATGGTGTTAGAACAATTAAAAATTTCAGAAGATGATGCGGTTATCCAAAGTCGCATGATCAGTCGTCAAGTAGAATCAGCACAAAAACGTGTTGAAGGAAATAATTATGACACTCGTAGAAATGTCCTTAAATACGATGATGTTATGCGTGAACAACGTGAAGTTATCTACACTCAAAGACAAGAAGTCATTCTGGAAGAAGAGTCTTTGAATTATGTAACAGTTCCAATGATTCGTAGAACAATTGAACGTTACGTTCAACTAAACACCCAACAAGAGGATAGAAGTAAATGGAATCTTTCTCATATTGTTGAATTTGCCCATACTGTTCTGGTACATCCTGACCAGTTATCCGAAGAAGACCTGAAAGGTAAATCAGCTGCTGAGATCGAAAATATCCTAGTTGACTTGGCTCGAGAGAATTATGAAGAGAAAACTGACCAGTTGAATGGAAAAGAACAAGTATTAGAATTTGAGAAAGTTGTTATTCTGCGTGTTGTAGACCGTAAATGGACTGATCATATTGATCAGATGGATCAATTGCGTCAAGGGATCGGGCTGCGTTCTTATGGCCAATTCAATCCTTTAACAGAGTACCAGCAAGAAGGATTTACATTATTTGAAGACATGATCGGTGAAATTGAATACGAAGTAACTCGTCTATTGATGAAATCACAAATTCGTCAGAACTTGCAGCGTGAGCAAGCAACACCAAATAGTAATGGTAAAAAGGCTAAACGTGGACAAGCGAAAAAGCCGACATTTTCACATGATGAAGAAACCCACACAAGATTAGGATAGTTTGCGTAATAAGCTGTAATATAGAGAAATGAACCCTCTTACAAATATGAGGCATCTGTAGAATAAGAAAAAAGAACTGAACCAATACTACATTGGTTCACAATTGTTATTCACTTACAGTGAGATGAGAAGTCATATGAGCGAATAAAAGAAATCTTATAAAAACAGATGTTGGTTGTAAGAGGCGTTTTTCTGCCCGAATTTTAGGAGGATATCATAATGGAAATTAGTGAAATAAGGAATGCACTACAAGCAGCAAGCCAGAAAGTATCAGATTTCAGGGGGTCTCTTTGACTTAGAGGCTATGGAAGTTGATATAGCAGAATACGATGAACAAATGTCTGATCCGTCTTTTTGGAATGATCAGCAAAAAGCTCAAATAATCATAGATGAAGCAAATAATGTAAAAAGTACCTATCAGTCTTTTCAATCTTTAGCAAGTCAAGTTGAAGAATATACGACGATGATTGAAATGCTGGAGGAAGAACAAGATGAAGACATCAGAGCTGAATTAGAAGAAGGTATTCAATCGCTGACTAAAGAGATTGAAGCATTTGAATTAGAAATGTTGTTAAGTGAACCGTATGACAATAATAATGCAATCCTTGAAATCCATCCTGGTGCTGGCGGAACTGAATCCCAAGACTGGGGAGAAATGCTTTATAGAATGTACACAAGGTGGTTTGACAAAAAGGGATTTTCATATGAAGTACTTGATTATCAGAATGGTGAAGAAGCGGGCATCAAAAGCGTAACCCTACTAGTTAAAGGACAGCATGCATATGGTCTTCTCAAAGCTGAAAAAGGCGTTCATAGATTAGTTAGAATATCACCATTTGATTCGAGTGGACGTAGACATACTTCATTTGTATCTATAGATGTTGCGCCAGAAATCAATGAAGATATTGATATTGAAATCAATCCAGATGATATCAGAGTAGATACGTATCGTGCTAGTGGGGCTGGCGGACAGCATATCAATAAAACGGAGTCTGCGGTTAGGATTACGCATAAGGAAACAGGATTAGTAGCAGCTAGCCAGGCAGGAAGATCGCAGCTGGCAAATAAAGAACAAGCAATGAATATGTTAAAAGCAAAATTATATCAAAAAGAACTAGATGAAAAAGCTCAACAAATGGCAGCGATAAAAGGAGAACAAAAAGAAATCGGATGGGGATCTCAAATAAGATCATACGTATTCCATCCTTATTCTATGGTAAAAGATCATAGAACAAATGTGGAAAGCGGAAATACAGATGCTGTTATGGATGGCGAAATTGATCAGTTTATTGAAGCGTACTTGCGTTCTCTAATACAATAAATGAATAAGGTGAAGACTGTTTGAGGATAGAAAGGCTGTCCAAAGCAGTCTTTTTTACGTAAAAATTGAAAGTTCATAAGAAGTGTCAAAATTCGGACATATTTTTAATTTCAAATTATTACTCTTTTGTAACATAATAGAAATATATATAATCCCATAAAAAACCAAAATAAAAGGTCGTAGTGGGTTTTGTTTCGGTTATAAAAAGAATATTTATATAAAAAGTGGAGAATTACAGGCTGATTCTAAAGGGGACCAAGTTTAGACCGTTCAGAATTATACAATCATGACTTTTTGAAATGTTTTTGTAATTGGATTAAAACAGACATCTGTAAATCCAATGATATACTAGAAAAGGCTTAAGACGAAGAAATAACTACTATGATTTATTGAGCAGAATGGCCTACCAGAATTGTTAAGAATAAATATAAATAGATAGGTGATTATATAATGATTGAAATGTCTAATGTTTATAAGAAATATTCAAATGGCATTACAGCAATAAACGGTTTAGATGTTCGAATAGAGCAGGGAGAATTCGTTTATGTCGTTGGACCGAGTGGAGCAGGAAAATCTACATTCATAAAAATGATATATAGAGAAGAATTGCCCACTAAAGGAACTGTTAAAGTAGGAGAATTCGAGCTTGAAAACTTGAAGCCTAAAAAAATTCCTTATTTAAGAAGACATGTCGGAGTAGTATTTCAAGATTTTAAATTACTTCCAAGACTGACAGTATATGAAAATGTTGCCTATGCAATGCAAGTTTTAGAAAAGAATCCAAAACAGATTCAAAAACGGGTTCTTGAGGTTTTAGATCTGGTTGGCTTGAAACATAAAGTAAGAATGTTTCCGAATGAACTTTCAGGTGGGGAACAGCAACGTATTGCAATCGCTCGAGCAATTGCGAATATGCCTCGAGTATTAATTGCCGATGAGCCAACAGGTAACCTAGACCCGGAAACAGCTTGGGGGATTATGGAGTTGCTTGAACAAATCAATAATCAAGGGACAACAATTATAATGGCTACACATAATAGTGAAATTGTAAACCGTGTCAGACATAGAGTCTTGGCAGTTGAAAATGGACGTATTGCCCGTGATCAAGAAGGAGGGGAATACGGATATGAAATTTAGAACAGTTAAAAGACATATTGTTGAATCATTAAGAAGTATAGTGCGTAATGGCTGGATGACACTAGCGGCAGTTAGTGCAGTGGCAGTAACGTTGCTACTAGTAGGAAGCTTTATAGCCTTGCTAATGAATGTGAACAAACTAGCGTCTGATATAGAAAATAATGTGCTCGTCCGTGTCCATATAGATTTGGCTGCTGAAGAAGCAGATCAGGAAGCACTAAAATCATCGCTTGAAGGGTTAGATAATGTTGAAAGTGTTGAATTTGTCAGTCGAGATACAGAGCTACAAAATGTTATTGGAAGCTATGGAGAAACTTTCGGACTATTCGATGGAGATAATAACCCCTTATATGATGTCTTTGAAGTGAATACAAATTCACCAGAATCTACTGCGGAGGTTGCAAAAGCAGCAGAAAGATTAGATTATGTAGCAGAGGTGAATTATGGCGGATCCGATGCTGATCGACTCTTTGAGGTAATGAGTACCGTTAGAAATGTTGGAACGATCATTATTGTTGCCCTCATCTTCACGGCAGTATTCTTAATATCCAATACGATTAGGATTACAATTTTCTCCAGAAGAACTGAGATTGAAATTATGAAACTTGTAGGTGCAACAAACTGGTTCATCAGGTGGCCTTTCTTAATTGAAGGAGCATTTATTGGATTGATCGGTGCGCTGATTCCAGTTTCAATCATCTCATATGTTTATCTAACAGGATATAGTTCAATGACTAACTATTTAGCAAGTTCTACCTATTCTTTACTTGAACCCAATCCTTTCTTGTTCTTACTAATTGCCTTATTGCTTGGTATTGGTATTGTGATTGGTAGTTTAGGGTCAGCTTTATCAATAAGGAAATTTTTGAAAATATAAATATTTTGAATAATGGTGGAGCGAGAAATACGCTTTAATCGCTCCACTTGCATACATAGTGAAAAATAATTTAATGGAGAAAGAGGTAACCGACGTGAATAAAAAATTAATCTTGAAATTAGCATTAACAACTACAATAGGATTTACTTATTTAGCAGCACCTTTAACAGTTTTAGCAGCACCTGGAAGTGAGTCAGAATATAACCAGAAGTTAGAGGATCTTTCGACTGATCAAAGTGATGCTGAAAAAGAATTAGAAGCAGTTGCTTCAAAAATAGAAGATAGAGAAAATGATATGAATAAGCTAGTTGAAGAAATGACTGCAACTACTGAAGCTTTAACAAAATTACAAGATGAAATTAAAGTCTTAAATGAAAAGATTGAAGAACGCGAAGCTCGTCTTGAAGAACAAGCTCGAGCAGTTCAAGTTACAGGAGATTCTAGTTCACTAGTTGAATTTGTAATGGATTCTGATTCTTTAGGAGATGTTATTGGCCGGTTAGATGTTGTCAGCAAACTTGTGACTGCTAATCAAAATTTAATTCAAGAACAGATTGATGATAAAGAGTTAGTTGTCGAAAAAGAAAAAGAAACGCTAGCTAAACAAGAAGAACAAACGCTTCGAGCAGCTAAACTTGAAAGTCAAAAAACAGAATTAGAAGAAGAGCAAGCAAATCAAGAGCGTTTAGTGGCATCTATTTCAGCCCAACGTGCTAAAGTTTCAGAAGAAAAAGACGCATTTTTGGCTGAACAAAAAGCTGCTGAAGAACGTATGAAAGAAATTCAAACAGCTAGAACTGTTGCTGAACAAACTAGCACAATTTCAGTATCAGATGAGTCAAATGGAAGTGATAAAACAGAAAATAATAGTAAAACCGTATCTACTTCTTCAAGTAAAGCTGATGTTGCTGAGAAAAATATCCCAGCAGCAACAAATGGTGGTTCAATCACAAGCGTAGCACAAAGTTTGATTGGTGTTCCTTATTTATCAGCTGGCAGTACACCAGCAGGATTTGACTGCTCAGGATTCGTACAGTATGTATTTCGTAAAGCTGGCCGCAGCATTACAAGAACAGCGGCTGGACAATATAGTGCAACTACAAGAATTACACAATCACAAGCAAAACCAGGAGATTTAATCTTCTTCAACCAATCTGGATCAATTGACCACGTCGGAATTTATCTAGGTGGCGGAAGCTTTATTGGATCTCAATCATCAACTGGTGTTGCAATAGCTTCATTTACCTCAGGCTACTGGTCTAATCATGTAGCTGGATTTGGACGTCCGTAAATTGGATGTCTATCCTTTTCAAATAAATAAAAAAATTAAATGAACAAATTTAATAAAATAGGTTAGTTTAGATCTGGTTTCTTTCTAGATTTAGACTAACCTATTTGTTTCTATAGGAAGGTTTTAATGAGAGGTACTAGGTAAAAAAGCGGAAATATAGAACTATGTAAATATAGATACTAAGTAATGTATTATTTTTTTGAACGATTTACTGTTTATACTCAATATACTATAAAGTCTCAAGTAGAATTCAAATAAATGAAATAAACCATTATCAAACCTTTGCATTACTTTTCATTAAGATGTGTTAAAATAATAAAGAAAGATAAGAAGAAAGGTGTAGAGAAATGAATATTTTACAAAACTTATTATTATCCATTGGACTTTTTTTTATACAGCCGTTATTCATCATTGGTATTATACTCGTTTTACTATCCAAAAGTAGAAGGATCAGTTATGATCGCAAACAGTTAAGAGCCACGATTTATAAAGATAACTTTGAAATTAAAAGATTTTTAATATGGGGACTCTTACCTGGGTTATTATTATCTATTTTAAATGTATTTATAGGTATGCCAATTACTTTAGACTGGGTTATTTTATATCAAATCGTAACTCTATTACTTTTGGGATTTGGCTATCGATTTATTCATCCAATCTTCACTTTTTCTATTACAAGCTTGATTTTGCTTGCTCTTACTTATTTTGACTTGAATTTCAGTCAGTTATTCATGATGCCAGCTAATTGGTTTAGTCCTTTAGAACAAGGTACTTCAGTTGCTTTTGAATTAACACAAGTTAGTTTTATTGTTGCCCTCTTACTATTGTTAAGCACAATACTAGTTTTACATGCAGGCGATATGACGAAATTTATTCCTCGTTTCCTATCGACCAAAAGAGGAAAACTTGTAGCTACTTATAGAATGACACCGTTATGGCTTGTACCATTATTTTTTGTAATACCTGGAGAGGGTTTTCGACCATTTTTTGAGTGGTGGCCGGTTTTTTCAATTGGAAATGAAACTTATTCTTTCTTCTTGCTGCCTGTTTTAATGGGTCTTAGATATACTGTTCAAGCTCAAATGCCAAGCGAAGCAAAAGATAGACTTTTAAAAGATTTTATTGGTTTATCTATAGTTGGTATTATAGTCTTTGCATTGACTTTCTGGATAAAAGAAATTGCTGTATTCGGATTGCTGCTTCTTATAGTTGGCGGATTTCTAGTATTATATCGTCATAGAAAACGGGAACAAAAATGGAGTTTCAGATTTGGACCTGCTGAACAAGGACTGAGAATTATTGCTGTTAGACCAAACAGTCCAGCTGAAAAAATGGGTCTAGATATTGGAGACGCCATTTTAGAATGTAATAATACAATATTACACAATATAGAAGAATATAACGAAGCGTTATTTTCAAATCGTGCATACTGCCATTTAAGAGTCAGACGAGTGGATGGGGAAATAATTCTTACTGAAACATCTATTTATGAAGATGATCCTCATGATTTAGGATTGATTACTCTTGAAGAAATTGAAGTAGTTTGAAACGATAGATTTTAGGTAAAAAAGATAGTGATGGATGAACGAAAGGGTGGAAAATAAAATCATGAAAAAGGTTTTAATTGTCGAAGACGAGCAGTCGATTATTAAATTATTATCTTATAATTTAGAAAAAGAAGGATACCAAGTTACTTCTTCTCTGAATGGAGAAGAAGGATATGAGATGGCTCGCACCAATGCCTATGATTTGATTATTTTAGATCTGATGTTACCTTCTAAAGATGGTATTGATATTTGTAAAGGGTTAAGACAGGAAAAAGTGGACACACCCATTATCATGTTAACTGCAAAAGATTCTGAAATTGATAAGATTATCGGACTTGAAATTGGTGCAGATGATTATATGACGAAACCATTTAGTCCTAGGGAAGTTTTGGCTAGAATGAAAGCAGTATTCAGAAGATACGAGAATAAAATTGAGCGTAAAACTGAACCAGAAGAAAGTCCTGAAAAAGCAATTATCATTAAAGATGTTGAGATTTTGCCTGAACAGTATGAAGTACGTGTGAAGGGCAATCTGATTGAATGTACACCAAAAGAATTTGATTTACTTATATATATGGCCCGCCGTCAAAATAGAATATTAAGTAGAGAACAATTGTTAAACGCGATATGGGATTATGATTTCGCAGGGGAAACAAGAATTGTAGATGTCCACATTAGTCATTTAAGAGAAAAAATCGAAGATGACACTAAAAATCCTCAATATATTAAAACAGCCAGAGGATTCGGATATAAATTAGAGGAGCCAAAATGAAACAACTGAGAAGGAGAATTTTACTCTTTTTCCTGATATTATTCGGTGTTTTTTCTATTATATTTTATTACATTTCTTCAAACACTTTCATTGAACAAGCAATGGATCAACAAGGAGACGACTTACAGGCACAATTACTGACACTTCAAAGTCAAATAGATGAAATCGTTGATGATCAAGATGATTTACCTCAGCTCAATGAAAATCTTGAAAAAACAGCGTCACTTATTTCTGAGCGAATTACCTTGATCGATCTTTCAGGAAAGGTGATATTCGATTCGCATGTGGATCAAAACAATATTGAAAATCATTTTGACCGTCCTGAAATTCAAGCCGTTCTTGAAGGAGAAGATATAGGGACGTATGATCGTGTAAGTAGTAGTACTGATGACTTTAGATATTATGCTGCGGTACCACTGCATAATGCTGCGGGTGAAAAAATAGGGATTCTGAGATTATCCAAAAAAGTTGAGGAAATGATTGGAATTACGGATGAGCTTATAAGATATTTATTAGTATTTATTACAATTTCTCTTATCTTGACAATGCTGTTTACCTTTTATTGGACTAAACGTATTGGTGATCCAATTGAAGAAATTAAGTATGTTGCCAATAAGCTCTCTCATCAGAAATACAAAGCCAGATATAGTGCTACATCATATCAGGAAATTGATGGACTTGGTCAGACAGTCAACGAATTAGCAGGTAGTCTTGAATCACAAATGCAGGAAATTAAGCAAAATGATGAAAGATTACGTGAGTTAATTAATCATTTAGTTATTGGTGTCATGCTCCTTGATGAAAATAGACAAATCACTATGGTTAATCCAATCATGAATGAAATCTTAGAAGAGAACTTATATGGTAAAATAGGTCATTCTTATCTAGAAGTATTTAAAAGTTTTGGATTGAATCAGCTGATTGAAACAGCTTATGAAAAACAAGAATTTCAAAATAGAGAAATAGCTTTACTTATACAAGATGAAAAAATCGTAGATGTTAATATTGTACCGATTCCAGGTCGTGCGAAAAACACAACAAACTATATAGTATTGCTTTATGATATAACAGAAATTAGAAGATTAGAAAAAGTTAGAACTGATTTTGTAGCTAATGCATCCCATGAATTAAGAACTCCAATTACTGCTTTGAAGGGATTCAGTGAAACACTTCTTGATGGAGCTTTAGAAGACAGAGAGGTTTTAATTGAATTTTTAGAAATTATGCTTAAAGAAAGCAGTCGTCTGGACTTGATGGTCCAAGATATTTTGCAGCTTTCGAAACTTGAACAAAAACAAGTTAGATTAAATGTTGAATCTATTGAAGCTGAATCAGTTGTTAAAGAAGTATTTCAAATCTTACAACAAAAAGCAGAATTGAAGGATATAGAATTATCAGTTGTTTGTGATGAGCCGGTTTATCTTGAAGTAGATCATGATCAATTGAAACAGATTATTTTAAACCTTGTAGGAAATGCTATATCGTATACTCCAGAAAAGGGTATAGTTAAAGTTGAACTGGGTTATGAGAATCAAGAAGCGATTATACGAGTCATCGACAATGGTATTGGAATACCTCTTGAAGAACAATCACGTGTCTTTGAACGTTTTTATAGAGTAGACAAAGCAAGAAGCAGAAATGCTGGAGGAACTGGGTTAGGATTATCGATCGTCAAATATCTCGTTGAAAATTTAAATGGATTTATTGAATTGAATAGCGAAGTAGGTAAAGGAACAACGTTTGAGATTCGTCTACCCATCAGGTTCGAAAATAAGATTCTGACTAAAAAATAAATTAATTGACTCTGGTTTTGTATTTATACAAACTAGGGTCTTTTTAATTCGGAACGGAATAATTGATTTATCGCTATGACGGAGATTAAAATAGAGGTAAGGTTGCAATTAAACTAATAAGCTGTTAATATAGTAAAAATTTACTCAAATTGTCATACTAATTAAAATGAAAGTGAGATGACCAAAAATGGGAATGCATGAATACTTTAAAAGTCTTAGTGATTTAGAAAAAATTAACCGTTGTCCTGGAAAATTCAAGTATGAGGAACATTCAGTTGCGGCGCATTCATTTAAAGTCACACAAATTGCTCAATTCTTAGGAACAGTTGAAGAGCAAGCCGGAAAGCAAGTAAACTGGAAGTCACTTTACGAAAAAGCGTTGAATCACGACTATACAGAAATTTTTATTGGAGATATTAAAACACCAGTGAAATATGCTGATCCTGATTTAAGAGAACGATTAGCAACTGTAGAAGAATCAATGGCACATCATTTTATAGATCAAGAAATACCAAGAGAATTTCAGAATATTTATAGAGAAAGATTCAAAGAAGGAAAAGATGATTCACTTGAAGGAAAAATTTTGTCAGTTGCGGACAAAGTGGACTTATTATATGAATCATTTGGCGAAATACAAAAAGGTAATCCTGAATCTTTATTTACAGAAATTTATGAAGAATCACTAGGTACAATTTTAGAATTTAAGGATTTGTATAGTGTGCAATACTTCTTAAAAGAAATATTACCAGATCTAATAAGCGGTGAATTTACTAATCAAGCTGAGTTAGAAAGAATTACGAGTCTTATATTAAAAGGAGAAAATACGGAACAAACATTCGCTAATTAAAAAAATATATGCTATAATTTGCTATGGAGAAGAGGTAGGGGAGGTTTCCGCTTACCTCTTCATTAGCGTTAACTAAATTAAAATGAGCAATTAAAGTACTACCTTCACTTAAACGGAAGATATACTCTAATAAAGGGAATGATTTAATTAATGAGTAATGATAAAATCGAAGTCCGCGGTGCCCGTTCGCACAATCTTAAAGACATTGATGTAACAATACCACGTGATAAATTTGTTGTGATGACTGGACTGTCTGGCTCTGGTAAAAGCTCGTTAGCATTCGATACTTTATATGCAGAAGGACAGCGCAGATATGTAGAATCGTTGTCTGCGTATGCAAGACAGTTTTTAGGACAAATGGATAAGCCGGATGTTGACAGTATTGATGGATTGAGTCCTGCGATATCCATTGATCAGAAAACAACGAGTAATAATCCTAGATCTACAGTAGGAACAGCAACAGAAATCAATGATTATATGAGACTGATGTATGCTCGTATTGGAACGCCCATCTGTCCCAATGATGGTACTGAAATTTCTAGCCAGACGATTGATCAGATGGTAGACAAAATTTTAGAAAATCCTGAAAAGACAAGAATACAAATTTTAGCTCCAGTTATTAAAGAAAAAAAGGGTCAACATAAAAAAGTACTTGAAAAAATTAAATCTGAAGGTTATGTTCGTCTAAGAATTGACGGAGAAATGGCCGACATTGGTGATACGATTGAACTTGAAAAAACTAAAAAACATACGATTGATGTAGTTGTGGATAGAATCGTAATCAAAGATGGAATCAGATCTCGTCTTTTTGAATCTATCGAATCTGCTTTGAGATTAGCAGACGGTTTTGTGGTAGCGGATATTATAGGGGACAGAGAAGAGTTATTCAGTGAACACTATGCTTGTCCTCATTGTGGATTTACACTTCCAAAAGTAGAACCTAGGCTGTTTTCATTCAATGCTCCGTTTGGTGCATGTGAAGCTTGTGATGGACTAGGAACAAACCTTGAAGTTGATTTGGAGCTTGTGATTCCAGATGAGTCTCTTTCTATTGATGATGGAGCTATTATTCCATGGAATCCAATTAGTTCTAACTATTATCCGCAGATGCTTTCACAAGCTTGTGAGACATTTGGAATCAAAACTAATATTCCATTCAAAGATTTACCTGAAAAGGATAAGGAAATTATATTAAATGGATCTGCAGATAGAAAATTTCATTTTCATTATAAAAATGATTTTGGCGGTGTAAGAGATACAATGATTCCTTTTGAAGGAATCTTGCCCAATATTGCAAGAAGATATAAAGAAACAAGCAGTGATTTTACGAGAAATCAAATGCTTCAGTATATGACTGAATTAGAATGTCCAGTCTGTAAAGGTAAACGATTAAATCGACAAGCACTGTCTGTTAAAGTATTAGGTAAAGACATTGGTGAAGTCAGTAAGCTTTCAATAGAGGATGCTCATTCTTTTTTTGATGAAATGAACTTATCTTCACGAAACACTACTATTGCGTTACCAATCCAGAAAGAAATCTTAGATAGACTCACGTTTTTGAAAAATGTTGGGCTGGATTATCTCACATTGAATCGAAGAGCGGGATCGCTTTCGGGGGGAGAAGCCCAAAGGATCCGATTAGCTACACAGATAGGATCGAATTTGTCTGGTGTTCTTTATATTTTAGATGAGCCTTCAATCGGTCTTCATCAAAGAGACAATAATCGATTGATTGAATCATTAAAGAATATGAGAGACTTGGGAAATACGCTGATTGTTGTAGAACATGACGAAGATACTATGCGTGCAGCTGATTATCTGATTGACATTGGACCAGGAGCTGGTGAACGTGGTGGAGAAATTGTGGCGATTGGAACGCCAGAAGAAGTAGAAAAAAATGTTGAATCATTAACGGGAGCGTATCTTTCTGGAGAAAAATTCATTTCGGTACCTGAAAAGCGGAGATCAGAAGAATTAGGTTATATTGAAGTGAAAGGCGCTCGAGAAAATAATTTAAAAAATATAGATGTTGCTTTCCCGCTTGGCCGATTTATTTCGGTTACAGGCGTATCGGGTTCTGGGAAAAGTTCACTAGTAAATGGAATCTTGAAAAAGGCTTTAGCTAGAGAAGTAGGACGTTCAAAAGCTAAACCTGGATTACATGATACTATAACTGGATATGAAGACATTGAAAAAATTATCAATATTGATCAAAGTCCGATTGGTCGAACCCCTAGAAGTAATCCTGCCACGTATACAAGTGTATTTGATGATATAAGAGACTTATTTGCGAAAACAAATGAAGCGAAGATGCGCGGTTATAAAAAGGGTCGTTTTAGTTTTAATGTTAAAGGTGGACGATGCGAAGCGTGCAAAGGCGATGGAATTATCAAAATCGAAATGCACTTTTTACCTGATGTGTATGTACCTTGTGAAGTTTGTCATGGAACTAGGTATAATTCTGAGACACTAGAAGTTAGGTATAAAGGTAAAAATATTGCTGAAGTTCTTGAAATGGATATAGCAGAAGCAGCAGAATTTTTTGAAAATGTTCCTAAGATTGCTAGAAAAATGCAAACGATTATTGATGTTGGGTTAGGATATATGACGTTAGGCCAACCAGCGACAACTTTATCGGGTGGAGAAGCACAGCGTATGAAACTGGCTAGTGAATTGCATAAAAGACAAAATGGCCATAACTTTTATATATTAGATGAACCGACTACCGGATTGCATGCGGATGATATTTTAAGATTATTAGTTGTATTAGATCGACTAGTAGAAGCGGGAAATACTGTGTTGGTTATTGAACATAACTTAGATGTTATTAAAGTTGCAGATTACGTTATTGATTTAGGGCCGGAAGGTGGAGCTGGCGGCGGTACAATCATAGCTACTGGAACCCCTGAAGAAGTAGCAGAAGTCAAAGAAAGTCATACTGGACGTTATCTTAAGGAAGTACTTGAAAAAGATAAAAAACGCAAAGCGAGTCTGAAGTCTTAATTTAAAAAACACCTCAATGTTTATTGTATAAATAATTGAGGTGTTTTTTATTATTGATTGATTTTTGATCATTTATCCAAAAATATCAGTCGCAAGTCCTATGACATTTATTCTCATATGTTGCATACTATTTATAAGGGTAGAGAACAAAAAGATCTATTCTGAACTTGTCGTAACTAAATCAGACTCTGAAATAAGTAAAAATGTAGTGATTTTGAGAGAATATTAGATTAAAAATCGAACGGGAGGAAAAAGACATGCAAGAGAGAGAACGTATTTTAGAATTAGTTAAAAATGGTGTGATTTCAACTCAGGAAGGCTTAGATCTATTAGAATCATTGGTGAAAAAAGAAGATAGAAAACAAGAGAAAAAAGATTTTGCGCAGCCAGATTCCGTTCAATCTAAAGTAGAAAATGAATCTGAAGAACAAGAAAGTCGTTTTGAAACAGAGACAGATCAGGATGAAACAGAAGACCAGGTAAATAATGATGAAGAAAAAGCACAAATTTACTCTCAGCTAGAAAAAGAACTAGAAAACTTGGCAGCAGAAATCAATCACTATTCTGTCGAACTGGATCAAGTTAATGAGAAACTTACTAATACTAAAGAGAATTTAGAAAATAAAAAAGCAAAGTTGTATGAGCTTAAAGAAGGATCTAGATTAGAAAAATCTGAAGAAATGGCTACAATTCGAGCTGATATCTTGAACTTGGAGAAAGAAATTTCTTTAATCCAGAAAATTGATGAATTAGATAATACTGCAGAAGTTGCAGAATTAAAATCTGATTTGAATGATAAAATAACTGAGTTAGAAAAGGTACAGGCTGAAACTGATCCAGATAAAGAAATGAAAATAAAAGAGTTAGAGAAAGAAATCAAAGTTTTAGAAGAACAAGCTGAAGGAATACAAAAAGAAAAAATGGCTCTTATGAAAAAATTGCATGCTGTTAAAATGAAACAATGGACAACAAAAGCAAAACAAGTTTCAGAGAGACTAGAAATTCCTGAGAATTGGAAAGACGAAGCGACTGAAACAATTTCTAAAGCAGGCAAGCAAATCGAAGCAAGTGGAAAAGAACTTGGAAAATTAATCAGAGAATCAGTATCTACTTCAATGAAAAGTGATACTGCTCAATCAGTTAAAGGTTCAATCAATTCTGCATTTGAGAACTTTGACTGGAAAGATATCAATATGCGTGTTCCAAAATTAGCTTCTACAACATTCGAACATGAATGGACATTTGAAGAAACGACGGCTAGCATTTTAGATTTCAAACTTGCCAATGGCCAACTGAAAATTGTGTCTAGCGATAATGACACGATCAAAGTATCTGCAAAAGTTAAATTATATGGTAAAATAAATGAAGAAACGCCATTAAAAGCATTCGAAGAACGCAGTCAGATTGAGATCGATGATGATAAGTTTGTTTTCCATGTTCCAAACAAACGAATTGAAGCTGTTATTACAATGTCACTTCCTAAACGAATCTATGATTATACTGCTATTAAATTATTGAATGGAGACGTCTTATTCAATGAATTTTCAGGAAAAGATGTCTTTGTCAAATCAACAAATGGAGATATGACATTTAAAAATACGGAAGCTGTTATGTTAGAAATTAAAGGAACAAATGGAGATGTTCAAGTTAAAAATTCAGATATCCGTGATTTCTTAGTTAGCACAGTCAACGGGAATATTGCCTACAAAGGAGCTCCTTTAAGTTCTGATGTATCCACAACAAATGGGGATATTAAACTGACGTTGAGCAGTAAAGAAATGACCCGAATCAAAGCAAGTTCCGTAAATGGAGATGTTAAAATTGCAATTCCTCTGGAAATAGACGTTGAAGGTGAAGCTAAGACAGTTTTCGGTAAAGTGAAAAGTCGATTAAATGAAATTGATGTTCAATCACAAAAAGATACAAAACTTAATTTCAGACGTATTCGTCAAGGACAAGTGCTTCAACTGACTGCACAGACGACTTCTGGTAATGTTTTATTAAAGGACACAAATGAATCTAAATAGTAAAGGAAGGTTAGTATAATGGGAAACTTAAAAAAATCAAAAGATAATGCAGTGATATTCGGTGTTATTGGAGGTATTGGGGAGTATTTTAATATTGATCCAGTGTTATTGCGCGTTATCCTGGTCGTTATTACTTTCTTAGGAGTCGGCACTACGATTCCTGTCTATCTGGTTATGGCACTTCTTATGCCGGAGGGGAATTCTTCAAGAAAAACGACAGATTATAATCCTTTTTCAAATAACTCAAGCGATTATACAAATAAAACAAAGCCTAAATCGCAACGAAAAGAAGCTGAAAAAGTAAAAGAGGATGACTGGAGTGACTTTTAATAATGAAATGGTGGCAGAGAATATTAGCTAATACCATCATATTTTTAGCATTAGCTGGATTTCTAGATGGATTTATGATTTCTACTTGGGCAACTGCTCTGATAGCTGCTATTGTGTTTGCAGGACTGAATCTATTTGTAAAACCAATACTAGTCTTGTTATCACTGCCCATTACATTTATGACTTTAGGATTATTTTACTTTGTCATTAATGGATTGATGTTGTGGTTTACAGCATCATTAGTAAGCGGATTTGAGTTTAGTTCATTTTGGATGGCACTTGTTGTGGCATTGATCGTATCAGCACTTAATGCATTTTTAAGTAGCGGATATGAATAAGCTATTCAATCCTATTAAAATACGACTATTGAAATCAGATTAGTTATTCTGATTTCAATAGTTTTTTTTTATTGATAATTAATGTAAGTATTTATTTATTACCTATAAACAAAAGCTTAATTGTGATATGATGTAAGTGCTTATTAGTTTTTAGGCAACATTAAATATCAGAAACAATTACCTTTAATGAATGTTTGATTTAAAGGAAATGAAGTGACTTGAAAGACTAATAAGGCAGAATCAGTTATTGTATTTCCTAATGCAATTCAATGATTAGCGAAGGAGAGTAAAATGACGAATATAGTAACCATTAAAGAACTTGTAGAAGAAATGAATGATATAAAAGTTGTCGTTGGAGAAGAGAACTTACAACGTCATATAACAATCAGTGATTTGTCTCGTCCGGCATTGGAATTAACAGGATATTTCAGTTTTTATCCTCAAAACCGTATCCAACTACTAGGACGTACGGAGCTATCATTTGTTGATCGAATGACAAGTGATGAACGATATATCATCATGAAAAGAATGTGTCAGGCAGATACACCGGCATTTTTAGTTTCCAGAAGCCAAGAGCCGCCTAAAGAACTTATCAAAGCTGCATCTGAAAAAGGTATTCCTGTCCTTGTGTCTACTAGACCCACGACTAGGTTATCGTCTAATGTAACAAACTTCTTGGAAGAACGTCTAGCTGAACGTATTTCTCAACATGGAGTCCTTGTCGATATTTATGGTATGGGCGTGTTGATTATCGGAGATTCGGGAATTGGGAAATCTGAAACTGCCCTAGAATTGATTCAACGTGGACATCGTTTGGTTGCAGATGATCGAGTAGAACTTTATATGATGGATGAAAATCGTATTATTGGTGAGCCACCAGAAATTTTACGTCACTTGATTGAAATCAGAGGTATTGGTGTAATTGATGTCGTAAATCTATTTGGAGTAGGCGCAATCAGAACAAGTAAAACAGTAGATTTAGTAATGAATCTAGAACATTGGGATCGCAACCGTGAGTACGATCGTTTAGGCAATAACTTGGAAAATATGCGTTTCTTTAATGTCGATGTACCAAAATTGTCTATTCCAGTTCGAGTTGGCCGGAATCTGTCAATCATTATTGAAATTGCGGCTATGAATATCAGAGCCAAGGAAATGGGCTATGATGCTACCGTAACCTTTGAACGTAATTTAGAAAAATTAATCAAAAGAAACTCACAAGACTTGTAGTATGGAGGAAATAAATTAATGAATTTTACTTTAGGCGCCATTGATCCAGTGGCTTTTCAATTTGGCCCTTTAAGGGTTGCTTGGTATGGGATCATTATAGTTTTTGGAATGTTCGTAGCTGTCTGGTTAAGTATTAAAGAAGGTGAAAAACGAGGAATAAAAGAAGATTTCATTATTGATCTAGCTTTTTGGATCATTCCAGCAGGATTGATCGGAGCCAGAATTTACTATGTCCTTTTTGAATTGGATGTTTATTTACAGGATCCTATCCGAATGCTCTATATCTGGGAAGGCGGCATTGCAATTTATGGAGGATTGATTGCAGGATTTGCAACCTTAGTCTGGTTTACTAAAAAAAGAGGGATTCCAGTCTGGTTATTATTAGATGTATTAGCTCCACATGTCATGATAGCTCAGGCAATTGGTCGCTGGGGGAACTTTATTAACCAAGAAGCTCATGGTGGAGAAGTCAGCCGTAACTTTCTAGAACGGATGTTTTTACCGAACTTTATTATTGAACAAATGAATATTAATGGTGCTTACTATCATCCTACCTTCTTATATGAATCTTTATGGAATGTAGTAGGATTTGTAATCTTAATGGTTCTGCGTAGTAAAGATAAAGTATTAAGACGAGGTGAAGTGGCTTTAGGCTACGTTGCATGGTATGGATTAGGAAGATTCTGGGTAGAAGGTATGCGAACAGACAGCCTTTATTTTGGACCGTTCCGTGTTTCTCAAGTCTTATCTGTCATTTTATTTTTAGGAGCTATAGCTTGGATCATATACAGAAGAAATTATCAGTATCCAACGCCTCCTTACTATACAGAAGGGATGCTTCCAGAGCAGACTTTTGCTGAGAAGAAGAGAAAATTTCAATCAAAATAATAAAATGAATGTTTAGGAAAAGAAAGGGAATTATTTTGGAATATACAGCAGCATTATTTGACTTTGATGGGACGTTAGCAAATTCCAATGAATTGATTAACCGAACCCATTATACAGTTCTAGAAGAACTTTTTCCCGGAAAGTATACGATGGAATCAGTTCGTCAATTTAACGGTCCTTCACTTGATGAAGTATATGGCACATTAGTACCTGATAGAAAAAAAGAAATCATTACTAAATATCGTCAGTTAAATTCTGAATTACATGATGAAATGATTACTTTATTTACAGGTGTGCAAAAAGAATTGATGCTGTTGAAAGAAAAAGCTGTAAAGCTGGCAATTGTTTCAACAAAAAAAAATGATATGATTGAGCGTGGAATTAAGATTTTAGGGCTGGAAAATCTATTCAATGTTGTAATTGGATCTTATTCTTATAATCATTATAAACCACATCCGGAACCAATCTATAGAGCATTAGCTGAATTGAATGTACCGCATAATCAAGCGATCATGATTGGGGATAATACTCATGATATAGAATCTGCGACTAATGCTGGAATACCTAGTGTATTTGTAGAATGGTCCCAAAAAACATTGAAGGAAATAGAGCCTTACGAACCTACTTATACAGTAAAAACTATGAAAGAATTATCTGAAGTTATTATTGGAAAAAATATTGATAAACAGATTCAGTAAGAGGAGGTGTCTAGTCAGTGCAAAAACAAGTAGCTGTTTTAGGAGCAGGCTCATGGGGGACAGCTCTTTCAAAGGTATTGTATGAAAATGGATGTTCAGTAAATTTATGGAGTCGCAATCAAAGTCAAGTAGATGAAATCAATCACTGTCATTCAAACAAAAATTATCTGCCTGATTCAGTTTTGCCGGATGGACTTAAAGCAACTAGTAATCTTAAAGCAGCTGTTGAAACTGCTCAAGTTATTGTTTTCGTAGTCCCGACAAAAGCGATTAGAAATTTAGCTCATCAAATTGCTGAGTTTATCACTGAACCTAAGTTAATCGTTCATGCTTCCAAAGGGCTAGAACAACTGACACATAAAAGAATCTCAACGATTTTAGAAGAAGAAATTCCTATAAAAAAAAGAACAGCCATTGTTGCTTTATCTGGTCCGAGTCATGCAGAAGAGGTTATGGCAAATGATCTAACAACTATTACAGCTGCGTCTGAAGATGAAGAGAGTGCTAAGACTGTCCAAGGCTTATTTATAAATGACTATTTTAGAGTATATACAAATAAGGATATTTTAGGGGTAGAAATTGGGGCTGCTTTAAAAAATATTATTGCAGTGGGTGCAGGAGCAATTTCCGGTATGGGGTTTGGGGATAATGCTAAAGCTGCACTAGTAACTAGGGGACTGGCTGAAATAACCAGATTGGGTGTCGCAATGGGGGCCGATCCACTAACCTTTATGGGATTAAGTGGTGTTGGAGACTTGATTGTGACCTGTACAAGTCCTCATTCTAGAAACTGGCGTGCAGGTCATTTACTAGGAGAAGGACAAGAGATCGATACAATTTTAACTGAAATGGGAATGGTTGTGGAAGGCATATCGACAACAAAAGCGGCATTTGAATTATCACAAGAATACAATATAGATATGCCGATTACAGACGCAATCTATAAAGTGGTTTATGAGGATGCTGAAGTAAAATATGTTATACTTGGGTTAATGCAGCGTGAAGGAAAATCAGAGTAACAGTTATGGTTGAGATCATGCTTTTAGCAGGCTGAATGTGAACTTAAATCAAAGCACCGTATTCTACTTGAACGCAGAAAGGAAACTTTTTGCGTATTAAGATAACAGAAGGAGATTCGAATGAAAAAGGAGAAGAAAGAAATGAAAAAAGTCAGAAAAGCGATTATTCCAGCAGCAGGATATGGGACACGTTTCCTACCCGCTACAAAAGCAATGCCAAAAGAAATGATTCCAATCGTAGATAAACCAACGATTCAATTTATTGTAGAAGAAGCAATTGCTTCAGGCATCGAAGATATTCTTATTATTACAGGGAAATTAAAACGACCAATCGAAGATCACTTTGACTCTAATCCTGAACTTGAAGAAAATTTAAAAGCAAAAGGAAAACATGAATTACTTAAATTAGTAGAAGAAACAACGGGGTTGAATTTATATTTTGCGAGACAATCTTATCCTCTAGGGTTGGGACATGCTGTTTTGCAAGCAAAAGCATTCGTAGGCGACGAACCTTTTGTAGTAATGCTAGGTGACGATATTATGGCAGATGAAGTACCTTTAACCAAGCAATTGATTGAAGGGTACGAAAAAACACATGCTTCTAATATTGCTGTTATGCGAGTCCCTCATGAAGAAACTTCTAGCTATGGAATTATTGATCCAGAGGCAGAAGCAGAAGAAGGGCTATACAACGTGCGTAAATTTGTTGAAAAACCTGATCCTGAGGATGCACCTAGTGACTTAGCAATAATCGGTAGATATTTGCTAACGCCTCAAATATTTGATCTATTAGAGAAGCAAGCACCGGGTGTTGGTGGAGAGATTCAGTTAACAGATGCAATTGATGCATTAAATAAAACACAACGCGTTTTTGCTAAAGAATTTAAAGGGGATCGTTTTGATGTTGGAGACAAATTTGGGTTCTTAAAAACAACCATTCAGTATGGGTTGACTCATCCACAAGTTAAAGATGAACTTAAAAATTATGTCATCGAACTGGCTAAAGAACTTGAAAATGGTGGAGCAAAAACTAAAATGGATGCAGAATCTCATGAATTGGAAGATAAACAATCTAAATAGTTTTTCTTAAAGACGTAAATTTCAAGTTTAAGTTAGCCACCTAATTTAAAAGATAACCGCAATCGATTGTTTAATTTGTCATTAAAAGACATCAATTGTCGTTTGATAAGCACTATCGTGCTTAGACTGCGTGGGACAAAGAGCGCAGAGCATTGGCAAAACAGTCATGTGGTGTTTTATAGCCAAGTATTTTCCGAGGATAGTCATTCATCCATTGCTGGATTCTCAAGTATTGTGCTTCACTAAATTGATCGATAGCTTTTCCTTTTGGAATAAATCGGCGAATAAATTTATGCTGGTTTTCGCTTGTCCCTCTTTCCCAAGAAGCATAAGGATGACTGAAGTACACATCAAGTGTCTCGTGAAGGGCCTCATGAAGACCGGCAAATTCAGATCCGTTATCAGAAGTGATGGTCTTAAACACTTTAGAGAACGTGTCGCCGGCTCGAAGTCGTAACTGATTGATTGCCTGATCGACAGATTCTTTATCTTTACCATTGAGTTTAAGGATGATTTCAAAGCGTGTTTGACGTTCAACTAATGTCAATAAAACCGAATCGGTTTTTGTTTTGTTTCCAACAACTGTATCAATTTCCCAGTGACCAAAGGTCTGCCGGTTATCAATTTCTGCAGGTCTTTGTTCAATAGATCGGCCTAACATTCGCTTGTTTTTTCGACTTCTATAAGTCGTATCTTTTGGTTTACGTGATAATTTTTCAAGGAGATCCATATTTTTTGTTCTCATGATACCTTTGTCAATCCACCCATAAAGTGTCGTTGTACAGGGAATAATAGATGAATCAAACAAGTCATGGGTCTTCGCAAATCCAACGACGACATCTGGGGACCACTTCTCGTTTAACAATTTATCATCAGCCCACTTGATAAAGGCATCCGTGTCAGCCCATTTTGGCCTACGACCACATGCTAAACGGTTCTTTTCGTAGTTAGCCTGTCCAAACTCAGCGTTGTAAACTTCAACATAGTAGTCGTAGATTTTACCGTTCTGCTTTTGTCTTTTCAGTTGTCTAACCATTCCTCGCTTCACTTCATTGTGAATTGTCTGGGGAGCAAAACCTAATAGGTTAGCTATGCGTCGATTAGAATAGCCTTCTTTATTCAAGATTTCAATTTGGTCTCTATCCTTGATAGATAAATGTTTTCCATTGCCAGTTAATGTGTTATCGTTAGAGTGCGTCATGTGAATTCATCCTGTCTATTGAGAGTTAGTGGTATAACTTCAATATAACATGAAATTCACGTGGCGTTTTTTATAGTTTAGCCTAAGTGGCTAACTTGATTATAAAATCCAGCTTTTTCTTAAAGAACTTATTTGTTCAAATAAAATGATAAAGCAAAAAGTACTGTTATGCATAAATAGAACCGGGAAGAAATCAACTATGATTTCTTCCCGGTTCTATTTTATTATCTCTGACCATATTTCTTTAAGAGAAAGACTAATGAGTAGATGGTTTATTTATTTTTCTATAGGGATATTTCAGATAGTTGATAGCCGTCATACTAAATCTATCTCCAAATTAAGCTTACTTTAAAAATGAGAAATCAAGAGAATCGACTTGTAGAAAATTTTGAATAGCTAATATGGAACCACCATATAAACTGGCATTTTCACCTAAAGCAGAAAGACGCATAGGAATATTTTTTGAAACAGTTTTTTCAACTTGTAATTTAATAGTGTTAAATAATTCAGGAATTTCAAAAAGAATTTCCGAATTAATAAAGAGAACTTGCGGACAAAAAGTCCCCATGATATTTGATAATCCAATTCCAAGATTTGCAGCAAATTCTTTTAGAAGATTGACTGTTTCTATGTCATTTAAATAGTAACCTTCAATTAGATCTGACACTTCAAGAGATTTATCTGATTTGATTGTTCTATAATTTTTCATAAGAGCTTTATGGGAGCAATATTGTTCGAAGCACCCACTATTTCCGCATGGACATTCTATGCCATTTGGGTAAAGTGTTGTATGCCCAATTTCTCCACTACGACCTTCAAATCCTCTATATAATTCTGAATCTATTATAACTCCTGCACCGATCCCTGTGTGGATACTTACACTAATTAGATTGGAGTAGTCAGAATCAAAAGTAGATTCCGCCAAAGCAGATAGATTTGCTTCGTTTTCTATATAAACAGGTATTGATAATTCTTGTTCTAGTACACTTGCTAAGTCAATTTGATCAAGATCATAATAAGGAGTAAAAGTAATTTTATTATTATGAACAATTCCGTGAATCGCTATGGCAATACCGGTTATGCCAAAAGGGGTATTTTCCATTCCCTTTTCATAGTCTTTTACAATTTTAGAAATAATAGAACAGATATTATTTTTGTTCAATTCTATATTTTGAGATTCCTTATGAATTATTTCACCATCTAGTGAATTAATCATGTAGCTAATTTGATCATACCGAATATCAAAACTGATAGACACACCTGCTTGTTTATTTACTTCTAATAAAATAGGTTTTCTACCTCCAGCCGAAGAACTCTCTCCGATACCAGTTTCGATCACATAATGATCATGCATTAATCTTTTAACAATTTCTGATATCGTAGCTTTATTTAAACCAATATTTTCGGCAATTCGAGCTCTCGACAAGCCTGGATTATTAATTATTTCTGAAAGTACTAGTAGTACATTATTTTCTCGAATAGAATTTTGAAGTTTAACCATACATCTTTCTCCTTACATTACAAAAATGAAAACGCTTGACAAGGTTGCGTTGATATATTAAGATCTAGATATGTTAGTTTTTTTAAGCAACAAACTTACTTTATCATAATTCTTGAAAATAAAATAGATATATTTTAAGAAAAGGAAACTAATTCATTTTTTCTTTAAGGTTCTGGTTTGTCCAAGAGTTATTGAGCAGTACAAAAAAATTGAAAGGGGCAACCAAAATACTTAACATACTTATATTTTTACTTAATTAATCAACTCTCTTCAATAAAGTATAGCATTTTTCTAACAAAATTATAGAGATTTTATAAAAAATAATTTTAGCTCCGTTTAGCAGGCTGTTATTTGGGAGGTGTTTATACATTAATTAATCTTTATTGAAGACAATATTTGATGGGAATGTTTTAATATAAAAGTTTTTTAGAAGAGAATATAGAGAGAACAACAAGTTGTATTTTACGCTAGACAAACTAGTGATAAAAAATGGAATATATCACCATTATCTTTTTAAGAATATTGAAATATAAGAGGTTATTTGGCATTTTCATGACCTCAATTCAAATGGAATGGAGAAAATAATATGGGATATGTATTGGGACTTGACATTGGGACGAGTGGGTTAAAAGGGATATTGTTAAATGGAAAAGGTGAAGTTGTAGCTTCAGCTTCAAAAGAATATGAAGTATTAAACCCCAAAAGAGGTTATAGTGAACAAAATCCAGAAGAATGGTATAGAGCAGCTGTTTTAGTGATGAAAGAGATTATAAAAACTATGCCAGATGCAGCAGGGAAAATTGAAGGTATTAGTTTTTCAGGTCAGATGCATAGTATGGTCCTATTAGATGAACATGGAGAAGTGGTTCGTAACGCTATTCTCTGGAATGACGTCCGTACTACAAAACAATGTGAGGAAATAACTGAAAAATTAGGTACTCATTTAATTGAAATTACAAAAAACAAGGCTTTGGAAGGATTTACACTTCCTAAAATTCTTTGGGTACAAGAAAATGAACCCGATTTATGGAAGAAAACAGCTCACTTTTTATTACCTAAGGATTATTTGGGTTATCGACTTACAGGAAATATACAAATGGAATATTCAGATGCTGCTGGAACACTAATGTTAGATGTATCAAACAGAGAATGGAGTAAAGAGATTTTAAATCAATTTAATATTGATGTGGAAATCTGCCCCCAATTAGTTGAATCTACTGCTAAAATAGGAGAATTGAAAACAGAACTGACTGAGGAATTAGGAATATCAAACTCTATATCAGTATTTTCAGGTGGAGCAGATAACCCTTGTGCTGCAGTAGGGGCGGGGATTGTAAAATCCAATCAAGCTATGGTAAGCATAGGAACATCAGGTGTTTTCTTAACCTATGAAGAGAACGGGGATAAAGAGTATAAGGGACAATTGCATTTCTTTAACCATGTAATTCCGAATGCATTTTATTCGATGGGGGTTACATTGTCTGCTGGAAGTAGTTTGAATTGGTTTAAAAAACAATTTGCACCTAATGATTCATTTGAATCACTCCTTGAAAATGTCAATCTGATTGAACCAGGATCCAACGGCTTATTATTTGCTCCGTATATATCAGGAGAAAGAACGCCTTATACCGATAGTGATATTAGGGGAACGTTTTTAGGGATCGATATTAGTCATACGAAGGATCATTTCGTGCGGGCGGTATTGGAAGGGATCACTTTTTCCTTGCGTGATTCTCAAGAGCTTATGCGTGAACATACTGGGAAAAGTTTTAATCAAGTTGTTTCTGTAGGAGGCGGAGCAAAAAATAAAGATTGGCTTCAAATGCAAGCTGATATTTTCAATACTCCAATAGTCACACTAAAAACAGAACAAGGACCTGCTATGGGAGCAGCCATGATTGCTGCTGTAGGGCTTCGATGGTACCCAAATTTTGAAGAATGTTCAGAGATATTTGTACAAATTAAAGAAGAATTCAAACCAGATTCAGCCGCTGTTAAGAAATATGAAAGTATTTACCAAAACTATAGAGATATTTATCCAGCTATCAAAAAAATTAGTCACCAGCTTGTAAACTAAGACAATAATCAATCATTGAAACGTTTAACGAGTATCTCTTTATTAATAAATAAAAGTATCCTCTTCCTTACTGATATATCTTATAAGGGATAGGATATTTTTTGTGAAAAAGCATTTAGTGAATAAATTAACTGATTTAAATAAGCGATAATAGTATTGAAAACTCCTGTCAAAATACAACATGACGATAGAAATTAGAATTATTAGGTAAAAGAATTCATTGCTCACATTAATATTATATTTCGTTTAAAAGATAGTTCGGAAGGAAATATTAATTAGGTTGAGATAATCATATTGATTAATCAGGAAGAATTGAGATAAAAATAAAAACTTCGTATATATTATTGACAACGGTTTCATAGTATTGTATATTTAGTTTGTAAGTTAAACTAACTAATATAATCATGGAGGGAAAATAATGGAATATTTTACAAATGTTAAGAAAGTCAAGTATGAAGGGATAGATTCAAAAAATCCTCTAGCATTTAAAATATATAATGCTGAAGAAATTATTGGTGGAAAAACAATGGAAGAACACCTTAAGTTTTCTGTTGCTTATTGGCATACTTTTGCTGAGGAATTGACGGACCCTTTTGGTTCAGGAACAGCTATTCGTCCTTGGGATAATATAACGGATCCAATGGAAAAAGCGAAAGCAAAAGTAGAAGCAGCTTTTGAGTTGTTTGATAAGTTAAATGTTCCATATTTTGCTTTTCACGATGTAGATATTGCACCAGAAGGTGAAAGTTTAAAAGAAACTTTTGAAAATATGGATATTATTGTTGATTTAATTAAAGAAAAAATGGAAACAAGTAAAACTAAACTTCTATGGAATACGGTTAATAATTTCTCGCATCCTCGTTTTGTTCATGGAGCAGCTAGCTCAAATAATGCCGATGTTTTTGCCTATGCAGCAGCAAAAGTAAAAAAAGGTCTGGAAGTTGGTAAAAAATTAGGATCTCAAAGTTATGTATTCTGGGGCGGTCGTGAAGGATACGAGAGTTTATTAAATACAGATATGGGATTAGAAGTGGACAACTTGGGTCGCTTTTTCCATATGGCAATCGATTATGCAAGTAAAATTGGCTACGAAGGGCAGTTTTTGATTGAACCAAAACCCAAAGAACCAACTTCTCATCAATATGATTTCGATGTAGCTACTACACATGCATTTTTACAAAAATATAATTTGGATGATAAGCTAAAATTCAATATTGAAGCTAACCATGCTACGCTAGCAGGTCATTCGTTTGAACATGAACTGCGCTATGCACGTATAAATAAAATGCTAGGGTCTGTAGATGCCAATCAAGGTCATCCATTACTTGGATGGGACACAGATGAATTCCCTTCAGATATGTACGCTACAACTTTGGCAATGTATGAAATTCTCAAGAATGGTGGGTTAGAAAAGGGTGGATTAAACTTTGACTCTAAAGTAAGAAGAACATCATTTGAGCCAGAAGATTTATTTAGAGCTCATATAGTAGGTATGGACAGCTTTGCTCTTGGATTAAAAGTGGCGCACAAAATGATAGAAGAAAATGTCTTTGAAAACATTATTGATAAACGTTATAAGAGTTTCAATGAAGGAATTGGTAAAGATATTGTTGAAGGGAATACAGACTTTGACAAATTGACAGAACACGCATTGAACTTAAAAGAAGTTAAGAATGAATCTGGTCAGCTAGAAGTTATTAAAGGCGTATTAAACCAATATATTCTCCAAGCTCTTTCAGGAAAATAGTAAAAATTAATAGATAGAATAAAAAGTTTCTCATGGGGAAGATTTATTCTTCTCCGATGAGAAATATTAAAAATAGAAAGATCATTTAGGTCTTTAGTATTAAATATTTAAAAATATGTTGATGAGAACCAAAAAAGTTAAGGAGCAAACCAAATATAAATTTTTTTGAATGAACAAAAGTCAATTTTGTAAGCGTTTGACGAAATGTTGGTATACTTCCATATCCTTGCGGAAAATAAAGATTAACAGATTCTACCACTCTGTTTTTGTATTCTTATAAATTAAAAAGATAGCGATCACTTCTAAAATAGGAATTAGCTTGAATAAATCTAAAAAAATATACGGAGCAAGATTATTAAAAAATAGATCGATATGGTCATCTTAGCAGCTATGAGCTAATTGGTTTTTGAAGCATATGGGAATGAAGGAAACTCAGTTATAGCTTTGGAAATGAAGCAGATACTGATAAGGCTGAACTATGACAAGATACAGAACAAAAAAATATGGACGAGGAGATCAAGTTTTAGAAATTTGGTCTTTTACTAATGAAGTCAATACTATATTTGAATGGTTTTAGCCAATTTTTTTGGATCATAAAAACGTTCCTTGTATTTCCCCTAGAGGAAAAGAGCTAATTCTTCTAATTACATACTGGCAACGTTAGCTAACGAAAAGGAATCGGCAAATACTTCCAACAGGGCAGCTTCAAAGATTGAAGTGTGTAGTTCATTTGAGAGCATATTGCACTTTTAATAAAGATTCTCAAGAAAAGGTTGCTTGCCATCCGTTATTTGCTGTATCACATTGATAAAGTGATCTCGTTAACCGTTGAATGGCCCTATACTTTTCTTTTTTAATGATGGTTTTACTATACCGCCTAAGGCCCCAAAGCCGATAAAGGACTATAGAGTTTTGAACAATAACTTCTACACCAAATCTTTATGTCCCTACTATTATCTGAAAGTGTTGATGGATAAAAATTTTAAACAAATGCAGATTTTATGTCAATGACAATTTGATCGCAATGGAACTTTCAGTTGAAGACTAGAATCGTTTCCTTGATCTGGTAGATACCATATAAGTCATTGTAAAGTATGTCTTATTTTAGACGGTTGCCTTAGCTGTCAAAGAACCACCCATCATTTTTTTAGAGCTAACACCAATACCTACGAATAATTCCACGAAAAGGATCTCCTTTCAAAAAAATTGGAGTATCCAAGTAAAAAGTTTAATGTAAATCTACTATTTGTTTTTTAAAGAGTAATTTGTTGTTCTTAAATATACTATAGGAGGGGGAAAGAAAGAGAATTTATCTCTTTCTGACATAAGATGAAGAAAAATGGTTATTTTTATATTGTATTAATCACATTGGTAGCAACCCTAGGAGGGTTATTATTCGGGTATGATACAGCTGTTATATCTGGAGCGGAGGGATCAATTCAAGCATACTTTATAGATAATTTAGGACTTAGCTCACTTGTACACGGAATTACCGTGTCTAGTGCTTTAATCGGTTGTGTTATTGGTGGATTTGCATCCGGTTTCTTTTCATCAAAATTTGGTCGGAAATATTCGCTTATATTAGCGGGAGGATTATTTTTGATGTCAGCTCTTGGATCAGCCTATCCAGAATTTTTATTCTTTACAAAAGATAATCCAACTGTAGCTCTACTTATTACATTTAACATTTATCGTATTATTGGTGGCATTGGTGTTGGACTAGCATCAGCAGTTGCCCCAATGTATATTGGTGAAATGGCACCTGCACATATTAGAGGTACATTGGTTTCATTAAATCAATTTGCAATTATTTTTGGTATGTTAGTCGTTTATTTTGTGAACTATGGTATAGCTAGCGGACAAACGTTGGAGTGGATAAATGATATTGGTTGGAGGTACATGTTTCTTTCAGAAGCAGTCCCTGCACTATTATTCATGACTTTACTATTTACTGTTCCAGAAACACCACGTTATCTTGTTTCGAAAAATAAAGATGAAAAGGCGATGTCTGTTTTATCTAAAATTTATGAAACTACAATGGCGAAAGCCACTTTGTATGAAATCAAGGAATCATTTGATAAAAATAATGCAAAAGCAAAGCTATTTTCTTTCGGTAAAAAAATTGTAGTCATAGGTATTTTGTTATCTGTCTTCCAACAATTTGTAGGGATTAATGTGGCACTTTACTATGCACCACGGATTTTTGAAAGTATGGGGGCAGGAAAAGATGCTTCTATGTTTCAAACGATTATTATGGGCTTAGTGAATGTTGTATTTACGCTTATTGCGATTTTCACAGTTGATAAATTTGGACGAAAGCCATTATTAATTATTGGTTCGATTGGTATGACTATTGGAATGTTTGGCGTTGCTGGAATGGCTTATTCAAACATAATTGGGGTTGGAACGTTAATCTTCATTATCATTTATACGGCATCATTCATGATGTCTTGGGGACCAGTTGTTTGGGTACTCATTTCCGAAATATTCCCTAATAAAATTAGAGGACAGGCTGTCGCAATTGCTGTAGCTGCACAATGGGCAGCAAACTATTTCGTTTCTTCTACCTATCCAGCGATGATGGAAGTTAGCGGTGGAGTAACATATTCAATATATGGCATCGTGAGTCTAATCTCAGCAATTTTCATATGGAAATTCGTACCAGAAACAAAAGGGAGATCACTAGAAGAACTCGAACAAATCTTAGTAAACTCAAGAAAAGAAAAAATACAATCACTAAAAACTAAAGTATCTTAACGACATACGGGGGAGGTACCTTATAGGAAATAGACTAAAATAATAAATAAGGCTAATGCTTTTTAGTGAAATGAAAGTACCTCCAACAGAACTTCCAAGTACTAATCCGATCTGGTAGAAGAAAGTCTTCTTGTTACGTAATTTTAAAACAAGGAAGAGGAATAATTTGAAAACATGCATTATTTGAAGAATTAGATAAAAATTGCGTCGTACCAATGTGCAACAATTTAATAATTGTTTTACTTCATCAATAGCTCGTCCATCTTTTTAAAAAGCAAATACTATGTAGATTATAATTGCATATTTTTTGAAAAAAGCTATTTAAATTTAAAAAATAATAATAAGATTAATTGTAAAATAGTGATACTCTATGGTGTTAGATCACATTGATTATAGTGCCTAAGACGTAAGCTTTCAAGTGACAGTGTTAGGATCTTGTCCTTCAAATACGAATAAGAGGTAAAATCAAAGTTTATATCCTCTAAGCTGTATCCATGAAGGATAAAATCTAAGATTTTTTCAGATTCTATAGGATACTTAGCATATTGTTCTTTTGTGGTTGAGCTTTAAAAAAAATACACGTTGGAGCTTTAGTTAAGGTTGGTCTATTTCAACTGGAATTAACATTTGAATGAGTTACCATTATATGCTATCACTTTCCATTCTCTGTTGAAGAAAAAAATATAGTAGAACAAAAACGGGAGGGCATTGAGCTCTTCCGTTTTTGTTCTACTATTACTTTAGAGATAATATTTTTTAAGGCGGTCAGAATGCTATTTATATTCTCGAGTATTAATTTAGCCCGTAAAGCTAAGTATGCATTGATTGAATGAAGCATATGATGATCAAGCAAACTAATTAGATGAAGGTTTCGAAGGTCTCTTCGAGTATAAGCTTGTAGGTAAAAGTTACAATTGATTGAAAAGAACGAAACTGCTTGAACGATTAAATGTGAAAGTCAGATAGAGAGAAAAAGTGATCAGGAGTTTCTCCAACATGGATTCCGCTAATCTCTACATTGGGAATGACTTGAAGAACTTCTACGAAAATCGGATCAGTTCTTCAAGATATAATATTCAGTTTGAATCAAACAAATGAAACTAAAAACAAAGT
Organism: Marinilactibacillus piezotolerans; assembly: GCF_900114235.1. GTDB lineage: Bacteria > Bacillota > Bacilli > Lactobacillales > Carnobacteriaceae_A > Marinilactibacillus > Marinilactibacillus piezotolerans. The sequence goes on from NZ_FOSJ01000011.1 coordinate 52,458, forward strand.
ATCGTAGAATTTACACAGAGATCTGGACTTGATTATACTTTATATAGATAAAATGAGCTTTAAAAAAAGTATCATCTGTTATAATGTAAGTAATGTATAAAGGAAGACTTATAAATCGGAGGCAAATAATGGAATTAAATCAACGATATAATGGATTTGTTGTTACACATTTAGAAAAAATCCCAGAAGTAAAAGGAACAGTTTATCAAATAAAACATGAAAAGACAGACGCAACGATTGTGTATGTAGAGAATCCTAATGAAGAAAAAGTGTTTTCGATTGGCTTTAGAACACCTTCTAAGGATGATAGTGGAATATTTCATATACTTGAACATGCTGTCTTAAATGGATCAAAAAAATATCCTTTAAAAGATCCTTTTGTAGAACTATTGAAAGGCTCTTTACAGACTTTTTTAAATGCAATGACATTTAGCGAAAAAACAATTTATCCTGTTGCAAGCATGAATGAAGTAGATTTCTCAAATCTCATGGATGTATATTTAGATGCTGTTTTCTTCCCGAACGTTTTAAACAACAAACAAATTTTCCAGCAAGAAGGTTGGAATTTGAAATATAATGAAAGTGAAAACCGATATGGATTTGAGGGAATTGTCTTCAATGAAATGAAAGGAGCACAATCTTCTTCTCAAAGAAGATTTATACAAGGTCTTGAAGCAGCATTGTACCCAAACACGCCATATGCTACGAATTCAGGAGGAACACCTCTATCTATTTTAGATTTAACTTGGGAACAATTAGTAGAAGCACATCAGACTTATTACCATCCTTCTAACAGTTTTATTTATTTATACGGAGAAATGAATATTGAAGAACAACTAGATCATCTAGCGGAGTATTTAAATGAATTTAACTATCAAGATATTTCTAATAAACTGATTGATCTTAAAGGGGACTCCTCTCTATCGGAGACTGTAATTGAGTTTCCGATTGCAGAAGATGAAGATAAGCAAAAACAAGCTTATCTTGGTTACGGAACTAAGTTTTCAATAGAAAATAAATACGAATTATTGTTAGCTTTTGAAATCCTTGATGAAATCTTATTGCGTGGAAATGATGCACCCTTAAAAAAACGACTACTCCAAGAAGGAATCGGGAAAAATGTATTTGGATGGTTTGATACTTCTTCTACTATGCCCTCATTTAATATTGGCGTTAGTCAGACCGACGAAGCACAGAAAGATCGTTTTATAAGTGAAATTAGTTCTGTATTAGAAAGATTGGTAAATGATGGGATTAATGAAGCGACAGTTCAAGCAGCGATTGCATCAGTAGAATTCCAATTGAGAGAAGGAGATTTTGGTTCTTCCCCAGAGGGATTATATTATGGCATCAATGCAACTGAGGCCTGGGTCGCTAGTAGACCAGTTTTTCCTGCTTTTAAATATGAAGAAAGCTTTAGTATGATTAAAGAGCAGCTAAATGAAAAATATTTTGAAAATTTAATTGAAAAATATCTATTAAATAATGAGAATAAAACAATTGCTGTAGGTATACCTTCAACTGAAATTGAAAAAGAAGAATATAAAGAAGAGCAAAATAAATTAGAGCAGTTTAAGGCGACTTTGACTGAAGATGATATAGTAGAATTGATTCGAGAAAACGAAAAATTGGTCGCTTTCCAGACTACGATTGATTCTGAAGAAAATAAACGTACATTGCCAAATTTAAAACTAGCAGATATAAGTCAAGAACCCATCGAACTACCTTTAGAAAAAGAAATAGAGAATGAAATAGAGTTCTTATATCATGAATTAGAAACGAACAAACTAGCATACTATAACCTTTATTTTAATGTATCTGCTATAAGTGATAGTGAATTACCTTATTATCGGTTATTCACTACTCTACTAAAAGAATTAGGGACTTCTAAATATACTAGTGAACAATTATCGCAAGAAATTGCTATTAAGGTAGGGCAAATTTCTATTTCTAATCAAGTGTATGCTCCTGATATTGACAAAGCTGTGCATAAAATAAAAGTTGGAGTTAGAACCAAAGAATCTTCAATAAAGGAATCTGTAAGTTTAGTTAACCATATTATGACTGAAACAATCTTTGATGATAAAAATAAAATAAAGGAAACTTTAGGCCGGCTAAGTTCTTCAGTAAAACAATTTTTAGAAAATAGTGGACATGTAGCCGGTATGATGCGGGTGAACAGCCATTCATCCATTTCAGGACATATAACTGAGCAATTAGAAGGAATCAGCTTTTATCGCTTTTTAACCAATCTAGAAGAGAATTTTGATGGTCAGTATGAAAATATAGTGGAACAGATGGAGAACATTGCCCATAAGATCTTCAGTAGAAAAGAATTGACTGTAAGTTTTACAGGAGAAAAGGCTTTATTTAATAGTTTTAAAAAAGAAATATTAACTATAGACTATCCTATATCTGAGTCAGTTAAAGCAATAAATGAATATAAACCAGAAATTAGTAAAGAAGCCTTCACAAATAGTAATTCAGTTGTATATGTTTCAAAAGGATCAAATCTTAAATTAGTTGGTGAAGAAGTAAGCGGATATCTTTCTGTTACTAATAGTATTTTAAACTTAGAATACCTTTGGGAAAAACTGCGTGTAGTTGGGGGAGCGTATGGTGGTGGAATGTCATTATCTTCCAGTGGTAATATTGTATTTTATTCCTATAGAGATCCCAATATTTCTACTACGTTGAATACGTATGATAAAGTAAGTGATTTTATTCAAAATTTAGAATTGAGTGATTTAGCACTTGAGCGATTTATTATTGGGACTATAGCCAAAATGGATCGGCCAATGAATGCTCGTATGAAAGGAAATGCTTCAGATGCAAATCATTTCCAGCTAATAAGTGAAGCTAAACGTAAGCAAAGACGTAAAGAAATTTTAACCACTACACTCAATGATATTAAAACGACTTCTGAGATATTTAATAAATTAAGGTCTTTAGAGTCAACCTGTGTGATAGGAAATGGAAGAATAATAGAAGAGAATTCCGCTGAATTTGACTACAAGGAAAGCTTATTCAAGTAAAAGATAAAAAGTTGCATAAGGCAACATAATGAAGGTATAATCAATTCTAGTGTAATTGAAACGAGCAATAGTAACTTGAGAAAGGTTGAACGAATTGTTTTAATGATAAGAGGAGAATCGTAGTTATGGAACGATCGGATGATCATCAAGTTATTTCACTCACCCCTAGTGCAAAAACTTATTATGGGCGAGCGATGATAGCATATGAAAAAACGAATTTTGAAAGAGCAAAAAACCACTTTAAAATAGGAATTAGTTTAGCTAAGAATGAAGAAGAAAAAATGTTTGGTCATATTCAGCTTGCATTGATTTATCAGCATTCTTTTGAATTTGAAAAATCAGTTGAACTATTTGATTCACTTTTAAATAATCTAATTCAAAGATATCATGAAGTTTATTTTTTTCAAGCAACAAATTATTTGCATTTAAAAGAATACAATAAAGCTCTATCATTACTAGAAAAATATATTGAAGGAAATCATTCAGGTTCTTATAAATTAGAAGCTTTAGAAATGAAGAAAATAATTGAAACGCAATCGAAAGGCATTTGATTGAAAAATTAAAACTTACTAAAAGTAAGAAAGAACACTAGCGTAATGACTAGCATTTCTATTATAATAGAAAGAGAAACAGTTGAAAGGAGTTATTATATGGAAGTCATTGATAAAATATATGACGTAATTGTCATTGGTGCAGGTCCTGGTGGTTTAACTGCTGGACTTTATGCTTCTCGCTCTAACTTAGCTACATTGATGCTCGAGAGAGGCCTTCCAGGCGGACAAATGAATAATACCGCTGAAATTGAAAATTATTCTGGATTTAATAGTATCCTTGGACCAGATCTTTCCACAAAAATGTTTGAAGGTTCACAGCAATTTGGTGCTGAATATGCATATGGAGATGTTCAGGAAATAATTAATGGTGAAGAATATAAAGAAATTGTAACTTCTAATAAAACATTCCGTACTCGCTCCATCATTATAGCAACTGGTGCTGAGCATAAGAAACTTGGAGTTACCGGAGAAGCAGAATTCAATGGTAGAGGCGTATCTTATTGTGCCGTCTGTGATGGAGCTTTCTTCAAGCAAAAGCACATTATCGTAGTTGGTGGAGGAGACTCTGCTGTTGAAGAAGGAACCTATTTAACGCAATTTGCTAGTAAAGTAACGATTGTTCATAGAAGAGATTCTCTTCGCGCACAAAAAATTCTCCAAGACAGAGCATTCAAAAATGATAAAATCGAATTTATATGGAATTCTGTCGTTGAAGAAATCGAAGGCGAAAATGCGGTTAATGCTGTACGCATCAAAAATATCAAAACAGGTGAAACTTCAACTTTAGAAGCAGAAGGAACTTTTATTTATATTGGTTTGTTACCTAACTCTGATCAATTCCGATCATTAGAAATTACTGATGAAGAAGGTTGGATTGAAACAGATGAAAATATGGAAACGAACATTCCAGGAATTTTTGCTGTTGGAGATGTGCGCAAAACAGTATTGCGTCAAGTAGCCACAGCTGTTGGGGATGGTTCTGTTGCTGGTAATGCTGCTTACCAATATGTTGAAGAGTTGAAAGAAAAATTGGAAAAACAAAGTGTTTGACCATTATTGATAAGCAGTAAGATTTGTTTTATATAACAGATAAAAAAGTATAGTTTTAAGAATTGACTTAATAGCTTTAGATAATATCTAAAGTTTATGAGGAATCTTAGAACTGTGCTTTTTTATATTGTTAAATAGTCAACAAGTGCGTATAATAGTAGTTGTCATGTAAGCCTTTTATGTCAAGTTCATGCATAATCAAAGCAAAAATGGTACAATTAAACCAATATCAAAATAAAATTACTTAAAAGAGAGGTTATATATATGAGTTGGCAGGAAACCTATAATACATGGAAAAATTATTCTAAATTGGATACGGATATGTTAAAAGATTTAGAAAATATTGAACAGGATGAATCTACATTAGAGGATGCATTTTATGCGCCGCTTGAATTTGGTACAGCGGGCATGAGAGGTATTATTGGTGCAGGTATTAATCGAATGAATATTTATACTGTGCGTCAAGCAACTGAAGGTCTTGCCTTATTTATTGAGGAAGAACAAGGTGAGCAAGCTAAGAAAAGTGGAGTAGTAATAGCTTACGATTCTCGTCATATGTCTAAAGAATTCGCTATTGAGTCAGCTAGAACTTTAGGTGCGCATGGAATAAAATCTTATGTATTTGAAAGTTTACGTCCAACGCCAGAACTTTCTTTTGCAGTACGTCATCTTCAATCTGCAGCAGGTATTATGATAACAGCTAGCCATAATCCACCTGAATATAATGGATACAAAGTATATGGTGAAGATGGTGGACAACTACCTCCTAAAGAAGCCGATGAATTAACTGGATATGTGAGAAGCGTAGAAGATGTCCTTTCGATTGCAGTTGCTGAAGAGTCTGAAATCAAAGAAAATGGCCTCTTAGAAATCATTGGTGAGAATGTTGACAAAGCATATTTGGATGCAATGGAAAGAGTAACGATTAATCCTGAGATGATCGACAGAGTGGCGAATGATTTAACCATAGTATTCACACCTTTACATGGAACTGGTAAGATGATAGGAGTAAAAGCTTTGAAACAAGCTGGTTTCCGCAATATCGAACTGGTAGCTGATCAAGCAGAACCGGATCCAGAATTTTCAACTGTTAAGTCTCCTAATCCTGAAGATCCGGCAGCATTTGAAAAAGCAATCGAACTTGGATGCAAAATAGATGCTGACATTCTGATTGCCACTGATCCAGATGCGGATCGTTTAGGCATGGCTGTAAGAACTGCAGCAGGTCATTATGAGGTGTTAACAGGGAATCAAATTGCTAGTCTAATGCTAGATTATATATTAAGAGCTCACCATGAAACGGGAATTTTACCTAAAAATAGTGTTATAATCAAATCGATCGTATCAAGTGATTTACCAAAAGCTATTGCTGAGAAAAGCGGAGTAGAAACAATAGATGTATTAACTGGATTTAAATTTATCGCTGAAAAGATCAAAGAGTACGAACAAGATTATTCTCATACCTTTATGTTTGGATTCGAAGAAAGTTATGGTTATCTTGTGCAACCTTTTGTACGTGATAAAGATGCGATTCAGGCATTAATCATGAGTGCTGAAATGGCTGCATATCATAAAGAGAGAAATTATAGTTGTTTTGATGCTCTACAGGATCTCTATCATGAATATGGTCATTACAAAGAAAAGACTATTTCAATCAAGATGGATGGAATCCAAGGCGCACAAAAAATAAATGATTTAATGGATAGTTTAAGAAGTAATTCACCAAAAAGCTTTGGTGAAATCAAAATTAAAGAAATTGAAGACTTTAAGACTGGTAAACGTATAGACCAGGATGGAAATGAAGAAACAATTGATATGCCTTCAGCAGATGTATTAAAATATCGTCTAGTAGATTCTAGTTGGATAGCTGCACGTCCGTCCGGAACAGAGCCTAAAATCAAGTTTTACATTGCAGCTTTTGATGATTCGGGTGTAGCTGTAGAAGAAAAACTGGCGGCCTTTGAACAAGCGATACAAAAAATTGTAGAACAAAACTAACATAGGCTATATTCAATTTGAATTTTAGCTAAATAAAAACAGAGGCTGGGACAAAAGTCTCTGAAAGTCTTTAAATATAGAGAACCCCTGAGAAAATTGTAGAATACAATTCTCTCAGGGGTTCTACTTACTGAATGATTCTATTTTTTCTTTCTTTTATTATATTTTCGTAGGTTATTAGCCATGAAGATCAGATTCGTTTCATTTTCTACATTCGATTTTCCACGAACTGAAAATCGAGTGAACCTCAAATTGGCCTTCACCTGTCCGAAAGTTGGTTCTACATCAATTTTACGTTTACCATAAAATTGAGTCCCTTCTTCTGACGAAAGCTTTTCTCTAATATTTAG
>NZ_FOSJ01000016.1 GCF_900114235.1 Marinilactibacillus piezotolerans
CCTGAATAATTCATACTTTTTAATTGAAACCGTCTGAAACTGCCTAACGGCAGTCTGATAATTACTTTTTTATTTTCACCCCTTAAGTGATGAAAAAAGAACCCCATTCTGCTATGGTAAAGGTGACGAAACCAACCATAAGAAAGGAGTTCTTCTCATGACTAGATTACACGAAAATCAAGTTAAATTCAATTCAAATATCACTATTTCACATACTGGTGGTCGTCTATCAAGTGATTCGGGGTTAGTCCTGGTTAAAGAATTGATGAATACCTTCGGCTTTTCACAATTAGCTAAACAATGGCTCCATATCACAGATCATCGGGCTTATTTTACCCATCATAACTTAGCGATATTGGAACAGCTTATTATGCAGTTAATTGCTGGTTACTCGGCAGACTCATCAGCTAATCTATTAAGACAGGATCCAGTCTTTCAAGCTGTACTCGGTAAAAAGCAGTTGGCCTCACAATCGTCAATCTCACGGTTTCTGGATCGTTTCACCGAGGAGAACATCGATCAACTCCAAGCATTAAATCAGTCGCTGATTAATAAAGCGCGTTTGATTCGCAATGATACCGAGTTAATCATTGATGTCGATTCCACACATTCGGATACCTTTGGACGCCAAGAACAAACAGATTATAATGCCCATTATCAAACCTACGGCTATCACCCATTAGTTGCCTTTGACGGACTGACCGGAGATTTCTTAAAAGCTGAACTGCGTTCAGGCAATCAGTACACATCTAAAGGGGTAAAAGCTTTTATCGCCCCGCTGTTATACCAATACAAGAGCACGTTACCTCATACCGAGATATTGGTTCGGGGGGACAGCGGCTTCGCCACACCAGAGGTGTATGAGTCTTGTGAAGCAACTGAAAGCCAGTACGTTATCCGATTAAAGAGCAATCGGAGGTTAAGTCAGTTAGCTGAACACTCTGTTCTTTACGGGGACAATCAAGAATGGGAAGAGCGAGAAGTGCAGTATTTTTCACTACCTTATCAAGCACAATCCTGGTCGAAACCCCGTCGTGTCTGTATACGTTCCGTCCGTGAAGGAGGAGAATTGCTTTTTCATCATGCGTTTATTGTGACTAATCTATCCGACAACGTCTCGCCTGAAGTCATATTTTCTCTTTACGGCAAGCGTGGAACAATGGAAAATTTCATCAAAGAAGCGAAAGGTGGCTTTTACTTCGATAAAACAGATAGCCCGCGTTTCTTAGAAAATCATGTCAGAATGATGATCAGTGTCCTTGCATACAACCTCGTCAATTTTTTAAAAACCATTGGTTTTGATAAAGTGAACCAGGGCATGACGATCCATTCCATCCGGCTGACATTGCTTAAAGTAGCCGGTAAACTTGTTCAAACTGGGAGACAGGTCTATCTCAAACTGTCAAGCTATCATGTGTATCAAACTGAATTTTATAAGGTTTTTGAACGCCTGCGGCGATCCAAACAATGGATTTAGACTAGTTATCACACAAATTTTTAAACCGATTTTTTTCAAGGGATTCGTCTGCCCTTAAATAGACAAATTTTTTTATTATGACCTTCTTCCGTAGGCATCCTGTTCGAAAACACATTATTTTGGAAGGAAGTATCTGCCTAATTTAAAAATGGGCAATTTCTTCAAAAAAAAAGCTTGAATTTAGATCTATGAATTATTCAGGTAAACATATATAGTTGCAGGCTTTCAGAAATTTGATTATTAGAACCAATTATAATAAAGCAAAGCTTTATTAAATCTGTAGGGATATTTTAATTAGTAACTCCCTGTAAAGTAAATCTCAACTTACAAAAGATAAAAAGTAATAAAGGGCAAAAATATTTTTTGTTTAGATAATAAGTAGGATTTGAATGAAATTTATACATTTATTCTATGTATTCAATATTCAGTTCGTTTACTTACTAAAAATGAGAAAATACCTTTTTTTAATAATTATCAGCAGATCCATGATAAAATAAAGCATCACATTTATAAGGGGATCATTATTAAATGACAAATGCACTTGAGATAAAAGATTTAAAAAAAGTCTATGCCTCAGGCGTCGAGGCGCTGCGGGGTATTGATTTAACTGTAGAAGAAGGGGATTTTTATGCGCTTTTAGGTCCTAATGGTGCTGGGAAATCAACAACAATTGGAATTATTACTTCACTCGTCAATAAAACTTCTGGAAAAGTAAAGGTTTTCGACTATGATCTGGATTCTGATCTGGTACGTATGAAACAGCAGATTGGTCTAGTTCCTCAAGAATTTAACTTTAATCCATTTGAAACAGTTCAACAAATCGTTGTCAATCAGGCTGGTTATTACGGTGTTTCACGTAAAGAGGCAATGGAGCGCAGCGAAAAATATCTTAAACAGTCGGATTTGTGGGAAAAGCGCAATGTTCGTGCTAGGATGCTTTCAGGGGGGATGAAACGTCGCTTGATGATTGCCCGTGCCTTGATGCATGAGCCGCGTTTGCTGATTTTAGATGAACCAACAGCGGGAGTGGACATCGAATTAAGACGGGAGATGTGGACTTTCCTGAGAGAATTGAATAGAAATGGAACAACGATTATCCTGACGACACATTACCTGGAAGAAGCAGAAATGCTTTGTCGTAATATCGGAATCATCCAGTCAGGTGAACTGATTGAAAATACCAGCATGAAATCCCTGCTGGCAAAACTCCAGTTTGAAACATTTATCTTTGATTTAGCACCTTCTACTAATAAGCCTGAAATCACTGGATATACGAGTTACCTCGAAGATGAAAATACACTTGTTGTAGAAGTCGAACGTAACCAGGGAATCAATGAACTATTTGAGCAGCTTAGTAAAAAAGGAATAAAAGTTCTTTCTATGCGTAATAAATCAAACAGATTAGAAGAGCTATTCTTGAAAATCACAGAAGAAAAACATCCAGTGGAGGAAAAAAATGTTTAATCTTTATTTTACAGCTTTAAAAAGTCTGGCAGTAAAAGAAACTAATCGTTATTTGCGTATTTGGGTACAAACGTTAGTGCCGCCAGTAATCACAACATCGCTATATTTTGTTATCTTTGGAAATCTGATTGGAGGACGAATCGGTCAGATGGAAGGATTCTCCTATATGGAATTTATCGTTCCTGGACTAATTATGATGTCTGTCATTACCAGTTCTTATTCCAATGTATCGTCATCATTTTTCTCTCAGAAATTTCAGAAGAATATTGAAGAATTATTGATTGCACCGGTACCAACCCATGTCATCATGTGGGGATTCGTCTTTGGGGGACTAGGAAGGAGTATTCTAGTAGGCATATTAGTTACTGTTATTTCTCTATTCTTTGTACCGCTTCAGGTTTATTCCTGGTTGATTATTATTCTGACATTGCTTATGACATCCATTTTATTCTCGTTAGCAGGATTATTAAATGGAATCTTCGCTCAGTCATTTGATGATGTATCCATTGTACCGACTTTTGTGTTACAGCCTTTAACTTATCTTGGAGGGGTCTTTTACTCTATCTCTATGTTACCACCGTTCTGGCAGACAATTTCAAAAGTTAATCCGATCGTTTATATGATTTCTGGGTTCCGTTACGGATTTCTAGGTGTGATTGATGTGCCAATCATGGTATCTATGGGAATACTAGTCATTTTTATCATAGCATTATATGCGATTTGCTGGTACTTGATTGAAAGAGGCCGAGGGTTAAGAAGTTAACTGAAAAGATTCTGTATTAATGCTGATTTTGAGTAGCTTTATGTTCGAAATCAGCTGTTTTTAAAATAATTGGTTAAAAAATTTTCTAAAATGTTAAGATAGTTCGGTAGTTCTTAGAAGCAAAGCAATTATCACAGTAAACAAAGAAATGACTCAATTAAAAAAGAGGTTTTAAGATGACAATGAATAACGATTTTTCAGATATAATTTTTAACAGAAAATCGATTCGGGTATATGATGAAAAGGTTAAAATTTCTCATGAAGAAATGCTGGAGATGATTCAAGAGTCAACAACGGCTCCTTCATCAGTTAACATGCAGCCGTGGCGTTTTGTAGTTGTAGAAACTGAAGAAGAGAAAGCAAATCTGAGACCACTGATTCGTTTTAATAAAAGACAGAATGATACCTCATCAGCAATGGTTCTGATTTTTGGTGATATGCAGTGCTACGAATATGGGGAACAAATTTATAATAGAGCAGTAGCAGAAGGGAAAATGTCTCCGGAAGTTCGAGATGAACAGTTAGCTGTAATCATTCCGCATTATAAAAACTTTACAAGACAAAGAATGAGGGATGTTATAAAAGTTGATTCAAGCTTAGCAGCGATGCAGTTCATGCTTGTTGCCCGCAGTCATGGATACGATACAAACCCAATTGGTGGCTTTGAACATAATCTTCTGGCAGGAGCATTTGGATTAGACAAGGACCGATACATTCCAGTAATGATAATATCGATTGGAAAAGCTGTAGAGGCAGGCTATAATTCAATACGATTAGATGCAGAGAAGATTACGACTTTCACATAGAAAGAATCTATTATTCAGTTAGGGTAGAATTTTGTAATAGTCAATCAACTGCAGATGGATTTAATATCATTTTCTAGTTTCAATAATTAAAATGAACGAAAACGAACACATAGAAAGCAAAGGTAATCAGTTCGAGTCTTGTAAAAGCATCTTTCATAGGAGAGATGCTTTTTTACATAAATTGTATAAATAATCTTTTTTTCTATATACATTTACAGATATTTTAAAGGGACGATTATTCGTTTATAAATGTTTAAAATTATTTATTAAAGTGAAATAATTATAAAACAGAAAATAAAAGCGAATGATTTTGTTAGAATATACAAATAAAATTTGTTAATGAGTGAAGTAATCTGATATGATAGTCTTTAAAATATAGTTCAAAGGTAAAAGGAACTGAAAGCAGGAGAGTAATAATGAATAGAGAGTGGATTAAATCATTACCGAAGGTAGAATTGCATTGTCATCTAGACGGATCTATACCTATAGAGACTTTAAAAGAATTGGCTGAAGAAGCAGGATTACCAGAGAATTGGATGAATCATGCTGTGGCACCAGCAGTATGTGCCGATCTAAATGATTATTTGTCCACTTTTGATGCTGTTTTACCTGTTCTGCAAAGTGAAGATAATCTGACGAAAGCAGCTTATGCAGTTGCAAGAGCAGCACATCAGGAAAATGTGGTTTATCTGGAAATGAGATTTGGACCATTGCTGCATCAGAGAGAAGGGTTAACGACCAGACAAGTTATCGAAGCAGTCTGCAAAGGTATAGAGCAGGCAACCGCTGAATTTCCTATCATCGTTACTATTCTAGCATGTGCTTTGCGCCATCACTCAGAAGAAAGAAATACTCAACTGTTCGAAGAGATACACAACCTGCAGGTAGAACTAGTGAGTGGAATCGATGTAGCTGGAGATGAAGGGAATTTTCCAAATGAATGCGTTGAGTCTGCTGTTAGAACTGGAGTGGCATCGGGTATGCAGTTGACGATGCATTCAGGAGAAACAGGTAGTTATGAGAATGTACTAACTGCGATAGCATTAGGAGCGACACGAATCGGACATGGCGTAGCTATACAAAATAATGTTGATGCCATTGCGAGTGTTAAGGACAGAGATATCCTTCTTGAGCTCTGCCCAACCAGTAACTTGCAGACAGGCGCTGTCACTGGCTGGGAAGATTATCCGCTTAGAACGTTTTTGGATCAAAATGTACCGATCAGTATCAACACAGATAATCGCACTGTCTCTGATACGACTTTGACGGATGAATTCATGTTATGTGCAGAACATTTTCAATTAACTGCTCAGGAAATCAAAGAGTTGAATATAACAGCAATGCAGCATGCGTTTACCAGCGATGAAGTGAAACAGTCGGTCATAGATAAAATTGACCGCTTTCGAAATAAATAAATTTATCTAATATACTGATGATATCATGCTTAAGAACTGCTCCTAGAATATTTTCTAGGAGTAGTTTTATGTTTAAGGGATACGATTGTTATCTTCATACAAGAAAACAGGTCATACATTACATAAATTATTTCATCTCAAATATCTATAGAATGATACAGTGAGCGCGATAAAAAATAAAACTCAATGCGACTTCTGTTAATAAAATTAGATTTTTTGAAACAGCCTTAATTATTAAAATCTATAGCATATTAGTAGAGTTATTTTAGAGTGAGTTTGGATAATAACATTCTAAAAGTCAGATTTGAAAGTTCGACTTTTGGGTTTTTAATGAAATTTACAGAAGAAGTCTTAGAAAAAATGTTAGTCTTTTTCTAAACATATTCCTTTGATTCGCTCAGGGAATGACTAAATAGATTGTGTTTCTTACTAAACAGACTAGATTCATTACGATATGGTGCTGCAAATTCAAAATAATTGAATGAAAAACTGAGTGGGTGTAAGGTAAGGGATGTAAGGAGAAGAGTTTATTTTCTCATGATGATAGTTTAGCTTAATTAATAAGCTAGACTACTGAATATATACTAATAATGAAGAATTTTTTTAATGACAGGAGGAATGGAGAATTATGAATAAACAAACTGGTAAAATCGAAGCAGGGGTTGCCGCGATCAAGGTATTAGAAAACTGGGGAGTAGAACAGATCTACGGAATACCGGCAGGATCTTTGAACTCTTGGATGGATGCCTTGAAGCATGAAGAAACGAATATGGACTTTATCCAAGTGCGTCATGAAGAAGTCGGAGCATTGGCCGCATCCATGCAGTATAAATTTAATGGGAAAATTGGAGTAGCTTTAGGATCAGGTGGACCGGGTGCGACGCATTTAATGAACGGGCTATATGATGCACGCGAAGACGGGGTACCCATGCTGGCGATTATTGGACAACGTGCTGAGAATGAGATTAATATGGATGCTTTTCAAGAAATGAATCACAATCCGGTATTTGCGGATGTTGCAGTTTATAATCGACGAGTAGCGTATCCGGAACAATTACCGAAAATAATCGATGAAGCAATTCGAACAGCGATTACGCGTAATGGAGTAGCCTGCGTGGAGGTACCGGTCAGTTATGGCTGGGTCGAAATTGAAGAAGACAGCTGGTATTCATCCGCAAGTGCTCACCGTGAATTACCATATCCAGTTCCAGATGAAAAAGATATCGAGGCAGCAGTTGAAATTCTGGAAAATGCGGAGCGTCCCGTTATTTATGCCGGAATCGGAACACGCGGTAATGGGGAAGCTGTTATGGAATTATCTCGCAAGCTGAAAGCACCCGTAGCTGTTACAGGAATCAATTACGATACATTCCCGCATGATTTTGAGGCATTACTTGGTTCTGCTAACCGGGTTGCTAGAAAACCGGCAGTAGAAGTGTTTGAAGAAGCAGATGCCGTACTGTTTGCTGGAAGTAACTATCCGTTTACTGAAGTGACGGGTGTATTTGATCACGTTAAGAAATTTATCCAAATCGATATAGATCCATATAAACTAGGAAAAAGACATCCAGTCGATGCATCGATTCTGGGAGATGCAGGCGCAGCAATTCGTTCTATTACAGATAAAATCTCTGAGAAACCAGAGAGCGGCTGGTATCGTGCAAACTTGAATAATATCAAAAACTGGGCTGCTTATATCAATAAGCTGGAAAATAAAACAGAAGGCAAATTACAAGTCTATCAAGCCTACAAAGCAATCAATAAAGTGGCAGATGAAGATGCCATCTATTCTACAGATGTTGGGAATACCACACAAACTTCTATCCGTCATTTGAAAATGACACCGAAGAATATGTGGAGAACATCAGGCGTATTCGCGACAATGGGAAATGGGCTACCTGGTGCCATTGCCGCCAAGAAAAATTTCCCGGATAGACAAGTATGGGATCTGACTGGTGAAGGTGCATTTGCGATGGTGATGCAAGACATTATCACGACTGTTCAGCATAAACTGCCGAGCATTCATGTTGTATTCTCAAATGACGAGTATGCGTTTATCAAAGCAGAACAGGAAGACACTAACCATTATTACTATGGTGTCGATTTTCAGTCAGCTGATTATGCCAAAGTCGGCGAAGGGCTGGGTGCTGTCGGATTCACGGTAAGAGAAATCAGTGAGCTCGAGGAAGTCTTCCAGAAAGCTGTTGAGCTGGAAAAATCAGGACGTACTGTGGTCATCGATTTAAAAGTCAGTGACGACCGTCCGATTCCAGTAGAAAAACTGAAACTGGATCCGAAATTATATTCAGAAGAAGATATCAATCAATTTAAAGAACGTTATGAAGCAGAAGAGCTCGTCCCGTTCAGTCAATTCCTGGAACAAGAAGGATTAGACGTGCATGTGCATAAACGCAGAGGGAATAATGGATTAAAAGAATCAAACGTAGATACTGAAGAACAGATTTAAATCTATTTTATTTTAAAAGGATAGAATGAGTAAAGGACGCTGGGATTTTTCACCAACGTCCTTTTTGCTTGTATTAAAATCATGGGTTAAGCTATTTTCTGAACCGTTTGAGTCCGTAGTATAGTTTGGCTTGCAGCCGTCTAAAGAACAGAAACTGTTTATGAGATTTCCACATGCCTTTATGCCGCTTTGGGTTCTTCTTATAAAACTGCTGATGATAATTTTCAGCCGGCCAGAAGGTTCCGGCGGATTTGATTTCAGTCACGATCGGCTGTTTGAACGTATGAGATTCCTCCAGCTGCAGCTTGGAACGTTCAGCGGTCAACCGCTGTTCTTCATCTTTGACAAAGATGATTGAACGATACTGTTCCCCGCGGTCCTGGAACTGACCGGAAGCATCTGTTGGATCCGTTAATTTCCAGAAAATGTCCAACAGTTCTTCATATTCAATCAACCGTTTATCAAAAAGGATTTCCACGGCTTCTACATGACCGGTATACTGACCCACTACCTGGTCATAGTTGGGGTTCTCAAAATCTCCTCCGGTATATCCGGATAAGACAGATAGGATTCCATTCCGTTCTTCAAAGGGTTCGACCATGCACCAGAAACAGCCTCCAGCAAAGGTAGCCGAATCCTGATATTCTGCACTCTCAAGCTGATGGTTGGAGAAATCAAATGAACCAACCGTCGAATCATTTCCCGTGATCTGGTTATAAAAATCCATCACGTCCGGCGTTAGATTGTTCCTTAAAGCCAGCGGACGCAATTGAGCCTCAATTTCTGCCAAGTGGCGGTTCAGATTTCTATCGTCATCTAACGTATCTTTAGCAGACTGCAGTATAGAACGCTCAAAGTTCCGAGTCGCCGGATTCAGAATAAGGTTGTACAGCGTATTGAGTAACGTTTCCTGATCAGGTTTCATTTCAACCTCCACCTCTGGTTCAAGTTTGCTCCTTCTGTTAGTAAAAGGTGGACTAAGTATAGCATAACGAATTGTATAGCAAGTACATCTCTGCAGTTTGTTTTTCTAAAATTCTATTATATTTCGTTCGTTAGCGACTAGGTTTGATGACTGTGCGGTACCAAAGTGATCGCAATCTCCATATTAGAACCAGTTCGTGCGCGTATTCCAGATTAACTGGTTCCAAAAAGGATATTGCGACTAGTTCTGACAACTGTGCTGCAAGGAAGTGGTCGCAATCCCCCTATTAGAACCAGTTCGTGCAAGTATTTCAGATTAACTAGTTCCAAAAGAGATATTGCAACTAGTTCTGCCGACTGTGCTGCACGGAAGTGGTCTCATTCTCCTTAAAAAGAAATACTGACAGTAAAGAGGATTGAATATAGTAATTCCTCTGCCGTTAAATGAAAATAATAATCCGATTAATGATCTTTTATACAAATAATAAGTCATTCCATGTTAAAATAAAGCATCAAAGTTTAAGGAGATTGTTCGTACATGACATATGCACTAGAAATAAAAGACTTGAGAAAAGTCTATGGAACCGGGGTTGAAGCTCTGCGAGGCATTGACCTGACCGTAGAAGAAGGAGACTTCTATGCGCTATTAGGTCCAAACGGTGCCGGAAAATCAACAACAATCGGTATTATTACCTCACTCGTGAATAAGACTTCTGGAAAGGTAAATGTACTTGGGTATGATTTGGATACGGATTTAGTCCGCTTAAAACAACAGATTGGATTAGTGCCGCAGGAATTCAACTTCAATCCATTTGAGACCGTACAACAGATCGTCGTCAATCAAGCGGGATATTATGGTGTATCGCGTAAAGAAGCGTTGAAGCGCAGTGAAAAATACTTGAAGCAATCTGACTTGTGGGAAAAACGGAATGAACGTGCTCGTATGCTGTCTGGCGGAATGAAGCGGCGTTTGATGATTGCACGCGCATTGATGCATGAACCTCGTTTACTGATATTAGATGAACCGACAGCGGGCGTGGATATCGAGCTGCGCCGGGAAATGTGGACTTTCCTGAAAGAATTGAATCAGAACGGAACCACCATTATCCTGACGACCCATTATCTGGAAGAAGCAGAAATGCTGTGCCGCAATATCGGAATCATTCAAAAAGGCGAACTGATTGAAAATACCACCATGAAATCACTGCTTGCAAAACTGCAGTTTGAAACGTTCATTTTTGATCTGGACGATCATACTCAGGCACCCGAGATCAAAGGGTATACTAGCACGCTGGTAGATGAAAATACACTTGAAGTTGAAGTGGAGCGGAATCAGGGAATCAATGAGGTCTTCAACCAGCTTACACAACAAGGAATAAAAGTTCTTTCGATGCGGAATAAATCCAATCGTTTAGAAGAACTGTTCCTGAAGATCACAGAAGAAAATCAAGTGGAGGCTGCACATGTTTAATCTTTATTTAACCGCACTGAAAAGTCTGGCGGTCAAGGAAACAAACCGCTATTTGCGTATCTGGGTACAGACATTAGTACCACCAGTTATCACAACATCACTATACTTTGTTATTTTCGGAAATTTGATCGGAGAACGAATTGGACAGATGGAAGGCTTCTCTTACATGGAATTTATCGTTCCGGGTCTGATCATGATGTCTGTCATTACCAGTTCTTATTCCAATGTTTCTTCATCATTTTTCTCTCAAAAGTTTCAGAAGAATATTGAAGAACTGCTGATTGCGCCAGTACCGACACATGTCATTATGTGGGGATTCGTGATTGGCGGACTCGGCAGAAGTATACTTGTTGGTACACTGGTAACGATCATTTCACTCTTGTTTGTACCGCTTCAAGTGTACTCCTGGTTTATGGTCATTCTAACACTATTAATGACCTCGACATTATTTTCATTAGCAGGATTGCTGAACGGAATTTTTGCTCAATCATTCGATGATGTATCGATCGTACCAACATTTGTCTTACAACCGCTGACTTATCTAGGTGGAGTATTCTACGCGATCTCGACACTACCGCCATTCTGGCAGACAGTTTCTCAGGTCAATCCGATCGTTTATATGGTTTCAGGATTCCGTTACGGATTCCTTGGCGTAATCGACGTACCTGTTTTACTATCAATAGCTATTCTCATCATATTCATCGTAGTATTGTATGCAATCTGCTGGTACCTGATTGAAAAAGGCCGCGGATTGAGAAGTTAATAATAGAAAAGCTGGTTCTGAACAAACTCCTGTTCAAAATCAGCTTTTTATTTTACCTGCAGCTTTAAATGATTAATTTTGTTGCAGCAGTTATATGCAAATCATGATGACAAATTAACTCATTAAATGATGAATTTAAGTATTTAAACTGAACTGCAAATTATATGTATAAAGTTGTTCTTGTTATTTATTTCTTTTAGTTGAAGTAAAGACTTTTTTACTTTATCGTTAGGAATGTAAAAAAAGTAAGTTACAACCATATTGTTTTAATAAAAATAAAGGAATATTGATTATAGATTTATTAAGGTTAAGGAGAAGGAAGATGGAACTCTACAAGTTATCAAAGCTCAGCTCTGTTACTGAACTTCAAAACTCGACAGAAAATAAGGATATCACAGGGATAACAGAAAGTTCTACTAAAGTAAAAGCAGGGTATCTGTTTATTGCAGTAAAAGGACATGAAGTGGATGGTCATGATTTTATAGAGGAAGCAGTCGAACGAGGCGCTGCTGTTGTGATTGGAGAATATCCGGCTGAACAGATTTCTGTTCCTTATATTCAAGTAGATAATTCAAGAAAAGTATTAGGTCAGTTGGCTGCGGCTTTTTATGGATTCCCCAGCCGCGATAAATTAGTTATAGGGGTTACAGGTACGAATGGAAAAACAACGACATCATTATTTATTCAGCACTTATTGAAAAAAATAGGCTATCGGGTAAGTTACTTTGGGACAATTTTCAATGAAGTAAATGGTGTTCGAACTAAAAGTGCATTGACTACTCCGCCATCATGCTTCATTCAAGAACAGTTATCGCAATCTGATGATGAAGCAGTAGTCATTGAAGTTTCCTCTCAAGGCTTAGCTCAGCACCGTATGGAAGGTCTAGAATTCGACTATGCGTTATTTATGAATTTGCAACATGATCACTTAGATTATCACAATACAATGGAAGACTATTTTTATTCAAAAAAACGATTATTCTCATATTTGAAAAGCAATGGGAAAGCCATCGTCTATACAGACGATGACTGGGGAATGAAACTTAAAAACTTGTTAGAACAAGAAGGTCAGGAAGTACTGACAGTCGGAAGTAAGAATAATGCTAATATTCAAATAGATGAAATTCTAAAGACGAATGGTATGATATCAATAGAACAGGATACTTATAAGGTGAAATCTCCGCTGCCAGGAACTTATAATGTAATCAATACAATAATGGCAGGATCAGTTGTTTATGATATGGGTAAGTCATTTGATCAAGTAAATGATTGGATACAAGATATTGAACAGATAGCGGGAAGATTTGAGAGCTATTTAATAAAGGATGAAGTCTATTCAGTAGTCGATTATGCTCATACTGCTGAAGCTGTAGATCTGCTGCTGAAAACGGTAAGGGAAATTTATCCAAAGTATCATCTGATCCATATTTTTGGATTTAGAGGAAATAGAGATATAACGAAACGAAATAAAATGATTGAGGTCTCTTCTAAAAGAAGCGACAAAACGATTTTAACTTTAGACGATTTGAACAAAGTACCTGAAGAAGAAATGAAAGAAGAGTATAAAAAATATCTAGATAAGAGTATTGTCGTAGAAATGGATCGAACGCGTGCTGTTTATAAAGCTGCAGCTGCAGCTGCTGGCCCGACGATCATCGTCGTAACAGGTAAAGGACATGAAACTTACCAACAACACTTTGAATTAGGAACTGCTACAGATACAGAGACAGTCAAATTGATAAGAAAACAATTGAAAAATGAAGAATATTGTTGAATCCAGCATCCAGCTCTCGACACGCAGTGAAAGATACTCTCCAATTGGAAAGTATCTTTTTTCTTGTCTTCCTGATTTTTTCGCGCTGACGTACATCCATACTGGCTTTTACACTTTGATCCAATTCGTCTTGCCTGAGCACAAAATCGGTCAGTTGATGACGGCTTTCACTACATTGAAATCTACAATGGAACTGGCGACTGTCGCTGCGGTAAGCGGATTGGGTAATTTTTGTGATATAAGACTCGTGCTGATAGAGACGGAGCTAGTAGTGGTGGGCATTGTCATTATTATTTTTCTATCACTGATTAAAATAAGGAAAGCTGAATGAGTATCTATACAGTTGCTATTATCACTATCTTGTCACAAGGTCTCTTACTCAATCATTCTGCTGCTGGATGATATGATGAAAATACGAGTAAAAAATATCAGATGAGTGAAAAGAGGAATGGCATATGGCTTTTAACTATGATTTGGACTTCGACAAAATTGATTTTCGCGAGCAACCCGAGCTGTATAGAATCGGACGCGGCGAGCAGGGTGTACTGATGGTCGAGCCGTACAAAGGTGAGATCCTGCCGCACTGGCGCTTCAAGACACCTGAGATTGCCAAGAAATCATCTGAAAAAATTTATCAAATGTATCTGGATTACAAAGAAGCAGAGGACTTTGTCGGAATGGATATGGCCAGGAAATTTTTGCAGATGGGCTATACCCGCTCGCGCCGCTATGCAAACTATAAAGGCGGGAAAAAATACGACGAGAACGGTGAAGTAAAAGAGCGGGAAATCAATGAAGAAAAAGCTGAGTCAGCAGCAATCTTTGAGGAAAAGTGGAAGATTGTCCGCGAAGATAAAGCATACCTGGAAATGAAAAGGGCTCATCAGAAAAAGTATGGTTGATTGTTCACTTCATTATACTTCCTTATAAAAGTCAATCGACTTATTTATTCAAAGTTCATTTGACAAAATCGCTATAACAGCTAAAATAGATAGAGTTAGTCTAGGTAAATTGAAAGATGAACTTACCTATTTAAATGAACAGAATAGTGGATTTGAATAAGAAAGGATTCGTTATTAAATATGGAAAATAATTTTTGGAAAGACTTGCCGAAGCCGTTTTTCGTCTTGGCACCAATGGAGGATGTCACGGACGTTGTCTTCAGACATGTCATCGCTGAAGCCGGCAGACCGGATGTCTTTTTTACGGAGTTTACGAATACAGTGAGCTACTGCCACCCAGAAGGACGCAATAGTGTACGCGGACGTCTGACCTTTACAGAAGATGAACAACCGATCGTGGCGCATATCTGGGGAGACCAGCCGGAATTTTTCCGTGAAATGAGTATCGGGATGGCGGAAGCAGGTTTCAAAGGAATCGATATCAACATGGGCTGCCCGGTACCGAACGTGGCTAAAAAAGGAAAAGGAAGCGGTCTGATCAAGCGTCCAGAAGTCGCTGCTGAACTGATTGAAGCAGCAAAAGCTGGAGGACTTCCAGTCAGCGTGAAAACAAGACTGGGTTATGCGAAGTTAGATGAGTGGCGCGAGTGGATTACACATTTGTTGAAACAAGATATCGTCAACTTGTCGATTCATTTAAGAACCAGAAATGAAATGAGCAAGTATGATGCACACTGGGAAATGATTGGAGATCTCAAGCAACTGAGAGACGAAATCGCTCCCGACACCTTACTTACGATTAATGGAGATATTCCTGACCGCAAAACCGGCTTGGAGCTGGTTGAAAAATACGGTGTCGACGGAGTCATGATTGGACGCGGAGTCTTCACAAATCCGCACGCTTTTGAAAAAGAACCTAGAGAGCACAGCGGCAAAGAACTGCTGGATCTTTTAAGAATGCATCTGGATTTGTTTGATCAGTATTCTGTTGAAGACGGACGTTCATTCAAACCGCTGCGTCGTTTCTTCAAAATCTACGTCCGCGGAATAAAAGGTGCCAGCGAGTTGAGAACAAAATTGATGGAAACCGTCACCACCAATGAGGTTCGTGCATTGTTAGACGAGTACGAAGCACATCATCCGGAAATACTAGAAGTACCAGAAAAAACGGTATCTGTAAAATAGTAATCAAAAAATAGGCTTCGCTGATTAAATGCCAGCAAAGCCTATTTTTTATTTTGTGATTTCAGTTAAAAAGCTCGCTTCAATCATCCAGAAAGTGTCTGCTGACTACAGCGTCGTAATGATTGGGCCAGATTTTGAAAGAATGATTGTATGCTCATATTGAGCGACATAGCTGTCTTTGACTAAAAAAGTCCATCCGTCATCGCCTTCAAAAACTTCTTCTTCAGAGGTAGAGATAAAAGGTTCCCATGCAATGACCATACCTTCTTTTAATAGCGTATCGTCATAACGAGTGTAGTAATTGAAAATATGGTTGGGTGATTCATGGATAGAACGCCCGATGCCGTGACCAGTCAGATTTTTGATGACGGTCAAGTTATGTTTTCTGGCAACATTATGTGCCGCTTTTCCGAGTCCGCTGGCGTTTGAACCAGGTTTTGCCTTTGCAAGTCCCGCTTCGAAAGCTTCTTTTACGACTTCACACACCTTATGTGCATCAGGATCCCCTTTTCCGACGACAAATGAAACACCCGTGTCCCCAAAGTAACCGTCTTTAGAACCGGAAACATCAATATTGACCAAGTCACCTTTTTGAATGATTCGATTACCAGGAATACCATGCGCTACTTCTTTATTTACGCTGATACAAGTATACCCGGGAAAGTTGTATTCTCCTTTAGGGGCAGACTGAGCTCCAGCCTTTTCAAAAAGGTCTTTTGCCATTTCATCCAGCTCGTTCGTCGTTATACCCGCTTTTGTATGCGCCACTAATGCGTCACGAATGGATCCGCAAATTTTGCCGATTTCTTTTAATCCATTAAAATCTTCTTCTGTTTTTGCTATCATGTTGTTTCCTCTATTCATTATTTTAATTTGGGGTATTTTGTCGGTTAAAGTGTATCATAAATCGAATGGTTCTATCAGGTATTTATTTTTTTGCTTATTAAACCTGGCGGATAGAATCATGTGTTCTGTTCAAATATCCAAAAGGCTTATTTATAAGACTATTCATTTTCCACACTATTCACATAAAAATGAGAAATACGACAGTTTTGCTTCTAAATGATCGAGTCATATCTCAGTGACTTTGTTATTATACAGTTATGAAAGGAGGAGACCATGTTAAAAGAACTGAATCAAGTAATTGACTATATTGAGGAGCATTTGACTGAAGATGACTCCCTTGAAAAACTATCGGAATATGCGGGGGTTTCTGATTATCACTTAAGGACGTTGTTCTTTCATTTATCTGGTATGACGGTTACTGAGTATATAAAAAACCGTAAATTAACAGAAGCCAACAAAGACTTATTGAATGGAGAAAAAGTAACAGTAGTGGCATTCAAGTATGGATACCAATCGCTTGATGGATTTACGCGAGCCTTTAAGAATTGGTGTGGGTTCTTACCATCAGATGTTCACAAAAAAGGGATGAGTAAATTTGTACCAAGACTATCTTTCTTCATTGATGTAAAAAGAGGCATTTCAATGAACTACCGAATCGAAGAAAAACCGGCATTTACCTTCGCAGGGGTCAGCAAACGAGTTCCAATGCAGTTTGAAGGCGTCAATAATGCAATTGTCGAGCTGGCTCAGAGTATTACAGAGAAGCAAAGGAAAGAAATGCATACTCTTCAAAATATAGAACCACGTGAAATTGTAAATGTGTCTTATGATGCTGACGAAAACTTTATGAAAGAGGAGGGAGAATTGACGCACTTGATTGGGGTAATGACAACCGAAAGTCAAATCAGCAACGATTTAGATACTATATTCGTTGAAGCTTGCACTTGGGCAGTATTTCCATGTGAAGGACCTTTTCCTTCAGTATTACAAGAAACCATGGCAAGAACTTACTCAGAGTGGCTGCCGGCTTCTGATTATGAATTGATTCAGGCACCGAATTTTTCATTTACTAAAATGGATGATCAGAAAAGTGGGTATGCGTACAGTGAAATATGGTTGCCAGTCAAGAAAATTACGAAGTAAACATAAAACGCAATAATAAATCAGTAAAAAAAGTATTTCTTTAAGGAGAAATACTTTTTTGCTTTTCATTCAATTTTAAATGGATACATCAGTATTTAGTCAGACAGCGCAGTTATTCTTCTACAGTAACATTTTCAACAATGGGCTGAAGGCGTTTGATGAAAAAGCCTAAAAGCGGGGCAAAGATCAGCATGCCGATTACAGTTCCTTCTCTTGCAGTCATCGGAACGCCAACTGATAAGGTCAGCAAGACAGTAAGGAGAACAGCGAGGACATCGACCATCTGCCGTATGACAGCGAAGCGGGTGTGAGTTTTTTCTGCCAGTGCCATACAAAAGCCTTCCAGCGGAAATGTGACGATATTCAGTGTCATAACCATACTTACCGCAAAAGCAGCCAAGACGGTTCCTGTTAAGAACAACAGCAAAGTAAATACATAGTGAGTTAAAGTCAGAGAAGCAAAGAGGGTATAGTAAAAATAATTAATTAAGACGCCTAGTAAAACGCTGACTGGAATTTGCAGCAGTTGTCTAGGCGGAAATGCGCTCTTTAATAAAAGCAGTTGTCCGAATACACAGGAAATATTTAAAATCATACCGATCGTGCCGACTTTTATGGCAGAAAGGTGCGCCAGAGACTGAGCGATGGCATCCCATGCGGCTAGACCAATAGCTGCTTTGATTGTCAGTGAAGCCGAAAATGCTACAAATACCATAGAGATTACCATCAAACTCAGTCTTTTCATCTGCTGCACGTTTATATCTCCTCATCATTCATTCATCGTTATTACAAGCTAAGTCTATCACAGTCAGGATATGATTTTAAGCTTTTATCGAAATGACCCTGTTATTTAATGATATACCGGATAGTGAAGCAGTAAATCAGTTGATCATTTAGTATAGAGCATCGAAATTTGTTATAGTGTAAAGAAAGCGATAGAATCAAGCAAATGAGATCAATTCAAAAGATAAAAAATAAAGCAAGGAGATCGTTAAGGAAATGACCACAATAGAAGCAATCAGACAAGAAATCATGGCGGATCCGATGAATGAAAGCTATACAAAGCGCGGCGTTCCTCCGTTGTTTAGTGCACCAAAAGAAGCCCGCATTGCAATCGTCGGCCAGGCACCAGGACGAAAAGCAGAAGAAACCCAAATGTTCTGGAATGATGCCAGCGGAGATAGACTGCGTGAGTGGATGGGTGTTTCTAGAGAATTTTTCTATAGTACGAATGAAATTGCTCATCTGCCGATGGATTTTTATTATCCTGGCAAAGCGAAATCAGGGGATGTTCCGCCCCGTAAAGGATTTGCTGAAAAATGGCATTCTCGTCTATTAGCAGAGATGCCGCATATTGAAACCATTATACTGATCGGCAGTTACGCTCAAAAATACTATCTGGGAAAACGCCGGGAGAAAAACTTGACCGAGACCGTTCGGAACTTTGAACAATATGCACCTGAATATTTACCGCTTGTTCATCCATCGCCGTTGAATTACGGATGGATGAAGCGGAATCCCTGGTTCGAAGAACAGGTATTGCCGGTTTTGAAAGAACAAGTGCTCAAAAGCTTATAAGCCTATATTAGGTAATAATGAGTGGAAAAGAGGATGATCACAAGATAAAAAAGTACGAGTTCACCCAAAATTTACAGTGAACGCGTACTTTTTGATTTAAAGGGCTTTAAGATCTAATTCTAGTAATGTGGCGTCGATAAATTCTCTGCGCATGATAAAGTCGCTCCCATACTGCTTGACGGCGGCGATTTTTCCCTCGTCTGAATAAACACCAGCATATTTTTCAGGATGATCAGCGGCTAAAATAATCGGCTGGGCACCTTCATCGACCGTCACGAATAAAGGATCCAGCAGCTTGAAGACAAAATCTCCAACTTTCTGACTGACGTTGTTTCTACCGATATTAGTTGAGACCATTCCCGGATGAACGGCAGTTGTTTTTAAGCCTTGTCGTGAATACTGTTCATGCAGTTCCTGTGCCAGATACAATGTTCCGAGTTTTGATCTGCCATATCCAGCGAGTGGATTAAAATGCTGCGGGCTGAAGAAGGGTCTTTTCATCGGGACAAATTTATAAGCACCAGAAGAAACCACTATGACTTGTTTGCTTTCACTATTCATAACCAGCGGCAGCAATTCATGCGTAAGTAAAAACGGTCCAAGATAGTTTGTTGCCATCATCAGCTCATAACCATCGCTGCTTTCTCTTTTTGTTGTAGAGACCATGCCGGCATTATTGATCAGACAGTCGATGTGATTCACTTGTTTATGAGTCGTTGCTGCAGCTGTTTTGACAGAAGATAAATCACTCAAGTCACATTCAATCAAGTCGACTCTTGCTTGCGGATTGATTTCAAATAACGCCTTCTTTAGCGCTTCTCCCTTAGTGAGATTTCTGCACAACAGCAGAACACGGTCATATTGCTTTACCAACACTTTGACCGCTGCTTGTCCAATACCAGAAGTTGGACCGGTAATAGCTAAAATAGATTCATACATAACATATTCATCCTTACTAATTGTTTTACTAGCTGTTTTATCTAGTATACCAAAAAGAATGCCACCTTTAAGCCAACGTGTCTTTTAGTCGTCATCCAGCTCGTCATCTCTTTTCTTTCTTAAACGAAAAACGTAATAAGCAGGGATAATACAGCAGATAAACAGTATTCCCGGCATAATGACGGCATTCATCCAGCTGAGGCCATCGATCACGGAATTGAGAATTCCGCTGACGATCACAAGCAGACTGATAATGATCAAGGTGATGATGAATCCTTTATTAGGAGAGGTATTTTCCTTTCCTGTTCTACACTAACAGTGGCTGATTGATAGGCAGCTATAATCCCTGTTATCACCAGTAAAAACCATAATGGCCGATCCGTCATTTCACTGAACCCTCTAGTGATCAAGTCGTAACCTAGTATCCCTAAAATTCCGACCATTTGAATCGCAAACAACACTCTGATCTGTTTTAGGTTTTTTAGTATAAGTCGCTCATCCGTGATTTTCTTCATGTTTCCGTTCCTCCTCGTTTATCCAGAACAGTTCATCCAATGTTTTATTGACGATGTGACAAATGTTCAGGCATAACTTTAGCGTCGGGTTATAACTTCCTTTTTCAATCAAACTGATTGTCTGACGAGTTACACCTGCTTTTTCCGCTAACTGCTGTTGCGTCAGGTTAACGGCTGCGCGTGCACTCTTTAAATGATTTTCCACAAACTGAATCATCCCTTCCATGTAATATATAGTGTACGTTGTACAGTATATATTACATTATTCAAGATATATATTCCGTGATTGATGAAAATTGATTCTAAAGGAGATCTGAATTAATATGTTTACAATCGTAAACGTATGTGATATAGTGTATCCATAGTTAAGGTTACAATCGTAAACGAATAATAAAAAATCATCAAGCAATAGAGGAGGAAGCCTTATGTTAAAAGAAACGTATGAAATAGAAGGAATGTCCTGTGCATCTTGCGCACAGACGGTTGAAAAGGCGGTAGCCAAGTTAAAGGGTGTCGACTCGGTCAACGTCAATCTGGCGACAGAAAAAATGAGTGTCGCTTACGACACAAACGTCCTTAAAAATCAAGAAATCGAACAAGCTGTTAAAGATGCCGGGTATAAAGCCAGTAAAAATACCCTGAATCATACTTATGAGATTGAGGGGATGTCTTGTGCATCTTGCGCATAGACAGTTGAAAAAAACGTCAGTAAACTCAGTGGCGTCAGCAGTGCCTCAGTCAACTTGGCCACTGAAAAGATGACTGTTGAATACGAGGCAAAAGCTTTATCTAAAGCGGACATTATGAAAGCAGTCCAAGATGCCGGCTACAAAGCAATCGATCTGGAAGAAAACAAAGAAGCAGGAGAAGAACAAGCAGACTAGAAGCAAGCACATATAAAAGAGATGTGGACCCGTTTCTTCTGGTCAGCCATTTTTTCCGTACCGCTTCTTTATATTGCAATGGGAGAAATGATTGGACTGCCGATTCCGGGATTTTTACATCCTATGGAACAAAGTACCGCTTTTGCGACCACACAATTGATTTTGACACTGCCGGTCATGTATTTCGGGCGTTCTTTCTTTACAAATGGATTTAGAAATCTATTTAAAGGTCATCCCAATATGGACTCTCTGGTTGCATTGGGAACAAGTGCCGCATTTCTATACAGTTTATACGGCACAATCTTGATTTACATGGGAGACAATCATTTTGCGATGAGCCTGTATTATGAATCAGCCGCTGTTATCCTAACGCTGATTACTTTAGGGAAATATTTTGAAGCCGTCTCAAAGGGCAAAACTTCTGAAGCTATCAAGAAACTGATGGACTTAGCACCAAAGACAGCCAATGTTGTCCGTGACGGTCAAGAGATAGAGATCGGCATTGATCAAGTGATGACAGACGACATCGTGATTGTTCGACCAGGAGAGAAAATTCCAGTCGATGGTGTGATCGTTGAAGGTACATCTGCAGTAGACGAATCGATGATCACTGGAGAAAGTCTACCTGTAGAAAAGAATGAAGGAGATAATGTCGTCGGTGCCAGCATCAATAAAACCGGCTCGTTCAAATTCAAAGCAACAAAAGTCGGAAAAGACACCACGTTATCTCAAATCATTCAACTAGTAGAAGAAGCACAAGGATCAAAAGCACCGATTGCACAGCTGGCGGATAAATTATCTGGTGTATTCGTACCGATCGTTATTGGCTTAGCGATTCTCTCTGGACTTGTCTGGTTCTTTTTAGGACAAGAGTCTTGGGTATTTGCCTTGACAATCACAATCTCCGTACTGGTGATCGCTTGTCCCTGTGCACTTGGCTTGGCAACACCGACAGCGATCATGGTCGGAACGGGCAAAGGAGCAGAAAACGGCGTCTTAATTAAAAGCGGAGATGCGCTGGAATCTACCCAGAAAGTCCAAACGATTGTATTTGATAAAACCGGAACGATCACAGAAGGTAAGCCCGTTGTGACAGATATCCTCAACTACAATGGGTATAGCCAAGAAGAGGTATTGGAATTAGCGGCTTCTGCAGAAACAGGTTCTGAACACCCGCTTGGTGAAGCAATTGTGGAAGGGGCCAGAGAACGCGGCTTGCGGTTAGAGTCAGTGAAGAACTTTAATGCAATTCCGGGACAAGGCATCAAAGTAACCGTTGGAAAGCAAGACTTGCTGTTAGGAAACAAAAAACTGATCACAGAAAACAACATCGATCTATTGGATTCACAAGCAGCAGCTGATCATCTGGCAGCTGAAGGAAAAACGCCTATGTTTATCGCAGCGGACGGTCAACTGATTGGGATCGTTGCAGTAGCCGACACGATCAAAGAACACAGTGTCCAGGCAATCGAAAAACTGCATAAAATGGGTATTCAAGTAGCGATGATTACCGGCGACAACAAAGGGACTGCAAACGCAATTGCCAAACAAGTCGGCATCGACCGCGTATTCAGTGAAGTCTTGCCTGAAGATAAAGCCAACGAAGTACAAAAACTTCAAAGCGAAGGGATACACGTGGCAATGGTCGGAGATGGTATCAATGATGCACCGGCATTAGCACAAGCGGACATCGGAATCGCAATCGGTTCAGGAACAGATGTCGCGATCGAATCAGCGGATATCGTTTTGATGAGAAGCGACTTGATGGACGTACCGACAGCAATCGAGCTCAGCCGTGCGACGATCAAGAATATCAGAGAAAACCTATTCTGGGCATTTGCTTATAATGTACTTGGAATCCCGGTCGCAATGGGTATCCTCTATGCATTCGGGGGACCATTATTGAATCCGATGATTGCCGGAGCCGCAATGAGTTTCAGTTCAGTATCTGAATTGTTGAATGCACTAAGATTGAAACGATTTAAAGCGAAACGCATAGATTGAAAATAAAGAAAGGGTCAACTTCTCAATCATAGGAGAGGTTGATCCTTTTATTATGGATTTTTTTGCTTATGTAAAGCAGCTGCCCCAATCCAATTGAAACGATTTATTCATTTGTACAATCATTTATACATATAGAAGCGGTTTAATTGTATTCAGTATCCAGATATGATAACCTTTAGACCGTTGTAAATTGGAGGAAATATAAGTGATCAAAAATTCATTCAAGTTTATCTTTTTATCATTATTGGGACTTGTCTTTTTCTTAGTTCCGTTTGAAATCGGCGGCGAAAGCAGCATTATGATCTCGCATATCATTGACTTTATTACGGAGAATATCTTTAATGCCTTTATTTTATTTACTCAAATCAGTGCTTGGATCGTTTTGCTGGGAACAATCATTTTTCTATTTTATACTTCTAAAAATAAATATGTGAATTCAGTATTTAAGGCTTCTCCTTTGAATGTAATATTGCGGATTGTCGGATCTTTCTTATATCTGATGGTGATCAACAAATGGTTCCTGCAGACGGGCGTTGGAAGTATTATTATAGATCCGGGAACCGGCGGGACCATGGCAGGAGAAGAAGGCCTATTGACGACCTTATACATCACATTTCTGGT
This sequence comes from Marinilactibacillus piezotolerans, assembly GCF_900114235.1. Taxonomy (GTDB): domain Bacteria; phylum Bacillota; class Bacilli; order Lactobacillales; family Carnobacteriaceae_A; genus Marinilactibacillus; species Marinilactibacillus piezotolerans. The sequence continues at coordinate 23,942 of NZ_FOSJ01000016.1, forward strand.
CGGACTGCTGGCACTGCCTTTGCTGACACACTTTGGGATCGTTGAATTCCTGGGTGTGATTCTGGGACCGGTTATGGAAAAAGTTTTTAAAGTACCCGGCTTCTCAACGATTGATGCTATTGCCTCTTTCGTAGGAGATGGAACGATTGGAATCGTCGTGACGGATAATCAGTATCAGAGAGGGTACTACAGCAGAAGAGAAGCTTATGTGATATCGACTAGTTTTTCGGTCGTAGGGATCGCTTTTGCGGCTGCAGTGGCACAGGAGCTGGGGTTCAGCTCAATTTTTCCAATCTTTTACGGTTCAATTTTAGTAGTAACACTGATACTGGCATTTATCACAGCGAGATTGCCAAGGAAGAAGTTTCCGGCAGCCTACTATCAGGGGAAAGAACCGAAAACGGCAGAGACCCCGGAGGGTAAATCGAAGTTCAAACATGCTTACGAATCAGCGATCGAACAAGCAGAGTCTTCTACAGTCGGTGGAGCTTTAAAAGAAGCCGTTAAAAATATCATTAATATTTACGTCAGCTTTTTGCCGATCATTATGGCTGTTGGAACGGTTTCACTGATTATCGCAGAGTACACGCCGTTTTTCGACATCATTAGTGCTCCGCTGTTTTATGTCTATGACTGGATCGGTTTCAGTTCGGAAGTAGCCAGCCAGATGGCACCAGCATCTCTAGCAGGATTTGCAGATATGTATCTGCCGGCACTATTCATTACGGATGTGTCTTCTGAAGCAGCTCGCTTCTTTATCGGCGTTCTCGCTTTCACACAGCTGGTCTTCATGTCAGAAACGGGCATGATTTTGATCAAAACAAAAATCGGACTGAATTTCTGGGATATTGTAAAAGTCTTTATTTTTAGAACCGTTATTTCAATTCCGATTTTGATGGGCATTACTTACGGCTTATCCTTGATTGGCGTTATTTCATTTTAAATAATCATTCTATACAGTATCTGGATCAGTGAGAGCCGCTGAGACGGATGCTGTATTTTTTATAGAAAAGCAAAAGTCTCTTTGCATAAAGCATGTAATTTCTATAAAATTTACCTAAGAGAATAGGAATCATTACATAAAGAACAAGTTGAATAGAATAACAGAAATTGGGGAGAACAAATTTGAAAGTGAATAATCGACTGTTTCTGAGTATACTTGGAAGCATCTCAACCATCGCAATCATAGGTTTTTTATTTTTAAGTTACATAAAATTGGACGAACCGCTGTTTTTTGAACAGTATTATGAGCAGCAAGTGACCGTTTTGTCAGATGGAGATTTAGACTCGCATGGCGGGGAATTTGAGTTGAAATACCTTACAAATGCGTTTGAAGATAAGACAGTCATTCATGTGGAGTTTCCAGAGGAACCGGATTTAGCATTTCAGGCTTCAGAGTATCCATTTGGTATAAGTCCGAATTCAACTCCAACTCCAGAGGAAACTAAGGGGCCGTATTCTGTCCGAACCGTTTATGTACAACCGCTTGAACTATTTGGGGCTGAACAATTCGACCAGACAACCTTGACCCAAGTAAAACTTTTCTTCAGTGATAACAGTTCAATGACTGTCGATATAGGGGAAGTGAACTTCTATACTGTTTCTCCTGATCAATTAGATACAGAGCCGCTCAACTTCTTTAGTTCCACCAGCACCTCTGAAGGAGATACTAGTCATTTTTATGAAGTGAAAAGTGAGGTCACACTGACAGGGATACATTCTGAGCATTTAGACAAGTATGCTGACTGGATAAATTTTAAAATAAACGACCAGCCCTTAGAAACCTGGATTGGAAAAACATTCCAATCTGGGGAAACGATCAGTGGCAGCAGTGAAATGGTTGAAAATTATAATAGAGATACTCTGGACCGCTTTACCGAAATCAAGATTCGTCCAGAACTCACTCTCACGGATGCGGAGGGACAGCAGCATACGAGCCGAACGTTTGAAATAGAGGACAGAGAAGCGTTTACGTTCTTCAACTTGTTGGAATATGTAAAAGCGAGAGGAGCATTGTAATGTCAGAAGCATATAAGAAACTATTCTGGGGTGTGTTTTTTGCGAATATCCACCTGCACATTGGGGCCATCACGCTGCTTCCGGCATTTGTCGGATTTCTGATCGCCTATTCAGGACTGTCAGATCTAGATATGAAAACGGAGACGGCAGCAAAATCATTTGACTTGCCGCAAGGAACACTGCTGGCTCTCGTAATTTTGACTGCTATCTATTCTGCATTCAATTTATTTACAGGCAGTCAGTATGAAACAATGCCGCTGGTGTCGTTTATTCCGACTGTATTCTCCGTGATGGAGTTAGTCGCTTTTCATAAGATTCTTGAAGTGTCCGTAACTGAGTTCCAAGCACGCGACTTTACATATGGAGTGGAAAAATACAGCCGCCGAGACAGAGTCTATATCCTTTTAAAAGGACTCTCTGCGCTGTTGCTGACGCTGAACCTCGTATTCAGCAGTCTGGTATTGTTCATACCAGGAACTTTGCTGGAAGTCGCTGCCATCATTTACCTGCTGGTGATCTTCCACTCATTGAAAAAAGATACAGAAGAAATGGAGATAGAGTATTTTAGGGATATTCTTTAATAGGAAGTGGTTAAACTGCTTTGATTTTAAAAAGAGGTTGGAGCATAAGTCTTTGATTAACATTGTTTTGCAAAATCAGAAAAGTATAAAATCCGTTAAATCAAGGATTAGATATCCTAGATTTAACGGCTTTGTTCTATTCGGCTAGTTTTGTTCCAACCTCTTATTTTTGATCGGTTAAATTAAAGAAAGTGTTAGAGTTGTAATGTCCTATTCAGCTGCTAAATAAGAAAATAATCTAAACGTGTCTGTAACTTGTGCATGATCTGGATCGCTGATGTTTTCTAAAGGAACCCCCATGACAATGCTGATATACTCCTGGCCGTCTACTAAGCCGAGAGTTGCCCAATTCTGTCCAGATTCTTCTGTGGTTCCGGACTTGCCGCCGATAATTTCAAACTGTATATAGAATAAAAGAACAATTTTAAATTTGAACTAGGGTAATCCTTAAACCTTTCTTAAATCAAGATTGGCTGTTCTCTAGAGGCAGTCTGACTTCAAAGACGGTTTGAACAATATCACTTTCAGCAGAAATCGTTCCGCCATGTTGTTCAACAATATTCTTAGCAATAAAGAGTCCTAGACCAGTGCTGTTTTGTTGCTGTGTACGCGAACGGTCTCCTGTTGGAGATGCAGGTACAGCTTACTTGATCAATAAATATAAGACGCTCGCAGTTTTATCGATTATCCTGATGGCGCACCTTTTGTTTTTCGCTGTCCTTTAAACTGAGATCAAAAGTTTTTTTACAACTGGTCATGATGCACGCTGCGTTTTTGCATCCGAGACAAAGAGCAGAAGCTGGCAGAATATGATTAAACTAGAGCCCCGGATAAAATGAACCGGAAAATAAAACTCCGTCAAATGCAGGGAATCATTTCCTTGATTTGATGGAGTTTTTAATGCTTTCCTTTCCAATACTCACTCAAAAAGATGATTATTCCTGATCTATTATTATTCAGTAGCAGTATCCAGCTTTAGTGACTAATTCCGGTGGATTTTCTTCAGGAAGTGGTTCCAAACGGGATATTGTGACTAGTTCAGGCGGATTTTCTTCAGGAAGTGGTTCCAAATGCGGTATTGTGACTAGTTCAGGCGGATTCGCGTCAGGAAGTGGTTTCAAACGGGATATTGAGACTAGTTCCGGTGGATTTTCGTCAGGAAGTGGTTCCAAACTCGATCTAGGCACCTGTTCTGTGATCAGAGAAAGGGTCAAATCATTCCATCAGGTCTTTTGGCAATCGTTTATGACCTGTCCAGGTTTATTCTCGCATGCAAATTCCTATTTCTATTGAAGAATAGATATGGCTATAATGGAACTAATAAACGTTCTGCTTTCTAGAGAATGTATCATAAAGAATAAAAAAGAATAAAAAATTTATTTAATTCTGCAACATTATGACTTGTTGAGTTGTATATAAGGTAAGACAGCTTTTTTAAGCCGTCTGATTTACATGGTTAAAATGGGTAAGGAGGAAAACAGATGCAGCAAGCTGACTTAATGAGTAATAGAGGAAGGAGGAGCGGACGCTTTTTTCAGACAATCTGTCATATGATTCAAGCCGTTTATTCTTTTGCGTTTAGCCGCCCTGAATCGGCGCAGTCAAAGCAGAAGGAGACCCATCAGGAACAGGCAAGCAGGTTAATGACATTATACGGGAATGCAATTTTCCGTCTCGCCTATTCTTACTTGCATAATAAAAGTGATGCGGAAGATATTTTACAAGATACACTGATCCAATATTTGAAAAAGCATCCGCAGTTCGAATCCGCTGAACATGAAAAGGCCTGGCTTTTGAGAGTGGCAATCAATCTCAGTAAAAATAAAATCAAGTACAACCATATACGCAAAACGGACGAATTGAATGAGACACTGACTGCAAAAAAGAGTGAGGACTTGAGCTATGTCTGGGAAGCCGTAAAATCGCTACCGATCAAATACCGAGAAGTGATTCATTTATATTATCAAGAAGGCTATTCTACTGCCCAAACAGCTGATATGCTCTCCAAAAAAGAAGCCACGGTCCGCTCTTTACTTAGACGTGCCCGTATTAAGCTGAAAACAGTATTGAAGGAGGCCTATGATTTTGAAGAATAACTATAATCAGGTGATGGATCATCTTGAAGTGACGGAGGAGATGCAAGACAGCATCCTGTATGCCATCAGTAAATATGACTTTGACCTATCTGAACAATCAGAACCTCAGAAGAAAACTTTCCGGATGCCGAAACATACCCTGTCTGTGGTAACAGCCGTCTGTTGTATAGGGCTATTCATTTTCGGAAGCGTCCTGATCTACAATCAGAGCAGCCGAAACGATCAGACAGAAATAGCCAGCGAGGATTCAGCGCTAGAAAGTGCACCATCGAGTGATGTTTATGCTTCAAGAGCGGCATTGTCAGAAAGTGTCGGTTTTGAGGTAGAGAACATCCAAACAGTACCATTTGAGGTGAAGAGCCGTCAGTATACATCCGGAGAAGCGGGTCAAGCCATGATCGAATTCTTTGGGGCAGAAAATACTCTGACATTTATTAAAGAAGAAAGATTTTATGAATTTGGAGACGGAGAGAACTCCGCTGCGGTGACTGAGACAATAAAAGTTAACGGCGTAACCGTCAGCTTGTCAGGAGAAGAAAATCAAATTTACTTGGCTGAATGGCAAAACGATGGATTCAACTATCGTCTTCAATTCGACCAGCCGATCTCAGAATCAGCTCTCATAGAAGTAATCAACAGTATACAGTAAAGAAAAAATGAATATAGAAATAGACGCGATAGCCATTAAGAAGACTATCGCGCCAATAATACTCATTAAAATTTCTTTTTCGGATGCTTGTCGATGATCTCAGGATATTTTCCAAGCAGTGCCAGACCAGGAGAGGTCAGCTTGTATCCGCGAACAGAGAAAAGTGATTCTAATTCATCTTCCAAGTAAGCAGAACGTACACGCTGCATCAGCTTGCCTTTGGTCAAGTTGGAAAAGCCGGATCCGCCTCTTTTCTTCAGCAGATCTTTTAACTGAGCAGCGTTTAGGTAGGTCAGAGATTCAAAGGTAGACATCTCTTTAACATAATGTTTTTCCAATAATTCATCCAAGGCCTGCTCTGCATTGATACCGTAAGTATATTCGAAATATTTTGGAAAAGGACTTTCGTTGGTAAAAGTCGAGAAACTGATACGCCAAAGTAAAATCAGATAGCCAGGCAGAATCCCTTCTTCTAAACGCACCATGTTACGCTTAGGAACAAGCGACTCAGAACCAATCTCTACAGCTTCCAGCCACTCATCCAGGTTTCGGTTAGGAGAGATATAAGGTGCTTCTTCATGCTGGTCATACAAAGATAGTGCCTTTTGAACTGCTGGATCTTCTAAGTCCAAGTGACTGTTCTGTAATTCAATATGTTGTGTATTCATCTTTCGTCGCCTCCTGCTTGCTGTTTATTACAGTTTACTAGAGGAAAGCGCAGAAGACAACGCTAATGCAGAACGGAATAACAAAGGGGAAAAGTGTGGAACATTAACAGTAGATTTAATATGTTTACATGTTGAGGAATTATAAAACAGCATAACGATCATCATTAGGGGGAAAGAAAATGAGAAAAAGAATAGTATGGATAGCATTAGTAATTATAATGATCCTGTCAGCCTGTTCATCAAACGGTGACGGCGACATGGCAGAAGAATCAGCTGATTCAAGTGTTGAAATGTCCGATTCGGAAATGGCATCAGAACCTGGGTCTTCACCCTCAGAAAATACAGTGATAGAACCGAAAGAAGGAGCTTCCAACACCAATCAAAGTGGGGAATTGATTGGTGAAAAAGTCATCAAGACAGTATCTTTAGAATACGAGACCTTAGATTTTCAGCAGACAACCGACACAATCGAAGATCTGGCCGACCAGTTTGACGCATATATAGAATTTTCCAATGAAACAACTGATGAACCGGGTGGTATTTCCGGGCAACAATATAAAAGCATCAGCTACACACTGAGAGTGCCGACAGAATCGCTGACAGACTTTCTAAATGCCTTGGAAGACATGAAGGCTTATAAAAAGAGTGAGACAATCGGAACACAGGATGTCACGCAAACGTACCGCGATACAGAAGCCAGAATCGAAGTCCTCAGAAACAAGGAAGCACGGCTGACAGCTCTGCTGGAAGAAGCAGGGTCTATTGAAGACATTATTGAGTTGGAAAACAGCTTGAGCGAGACGATTCAAGAACGAGAATCGTTACAGGCTGTACTGGAAACATTTGACAGTCTGATCGATTATACTGAGGTACAGCTGTATGTTATGGAGCGTCCAAGCCTATCAGATTCCAGCGGTGATCATCTGCCATTTATCGACAGAGTGAGCGAAGCCTTTATGGAATCGATGTACGGATTCTTTTATTTCCTGCAATCCCTTCTGATCTGGATCATCTATGCCATTCCTTTCCTGATCGTGATTGGTTTGATAGGCGGTATTCTCTATTACGTTCATAAGAAGAGAAAGAAATAAGCCATACCGAATAATAAAATAAGGCAGCAATAAAGAGGCGTTTTTTTTCTAGAAAAGACGTCTCTTTACTTGTCCTACTAAACAATTAAATAAATAGCAGATTTTACAGTAAATATATATAACAAGTTATGTCAATAAGGTAGAATAACAAGTGTTAAAGGATGATTCGAAGAAAAGTTGCGGGGTAAAAGGGGAGAATGCTCATGGAAAAATCGAGGGAATATGCTATTGAAGTCAGGGGGCTGACGAAGCAGTTTGGTGATTTTAAAGCAGTAAAGAAAATAGATTTGAACATCGAAAAAGGCATGGTCTATGGGTTTTTAGGACCAAACGGAGCGGGGAAAACAACAACCGTGCGGATGCTGGCGACACTGCTTGAGATTGATGGGGGAACAGCTACGATCTTCGGATACGATGTGCAGACAGAACCGAAAAAAATCCGTCCGCGAATTGCTTTGACAGGACAGTATTCCTCGGTAGATGAAGACTTGACAGGAAAAGAAAATCTGGTCATGATCTGTCGATTGATGGGCTTTTCCAGAAAAGATTCAAAGAAGCGCGCGCTGGATCTGCTGGAAGCTTTTGGGTTATTTGATGCTGCAAACAAGCAGACAAATCAAGCACTATTAAAAAGGTGGGCATTTCTTAGCTTTTCCATACAGCTGCTGGAATCTTTCCGAAAATACACATGTGAAAATCGGCAAATGACGATAACCTTTGGAGGAACTAAGTAAGCCAATGCACATGCAATGGATGAATCCTTATTGATAATTATAGAGTTTGTTGAAATCATTTATAAGGCCAACCATATCAAAAGGTTAAATAAAAATAGCGTATTCCAACTATCTTGGATTTGTACCCAAAGTAATTGTTATACGCTTTTTTTATTTGCAGTTAGTCAAAATAGAATATCTCTTCAAAGGTTTTATCTAATGCGATACATAAAATTAAAGCAAGCTTTGCCGTCGGATTAAATTGCCCCGTTTCGATTGAACTGATAGTTTGTCTCGATACCCCTACTTCTTTAGCTAATGCACCTTGACTAAGATTTTTTTCAGCTCTAGCCACTTTCAAACGATTTTTTAAAATAAGGGAATCATTGTTAGTCTTCATCTAATAAACTCCGTATTGGCTGAGCAAGGCAGCAAAATTTAGAGCGACAGCAACTAAACTTATGACTCCGGTAACCAAGTGTTTTTTATTATGAATATTGGAATACTGATAAAATGATGCTGCTGCAAGTTGAGTCATTAGAATCAGCAATATATCGCTGACAGTTTCTTTATTGAGCATCCTTAATACAAGAATAAACAGTGTAACTAGTACTACACCAATCCATCCAATACGAAATGCATAGGTTTTAATAACCTTTTCTCGTTCGTCCTGTTCTTTTCTGGCTTTTTTTAGAATTTCTTGCTTATCCATATGAATTCCTCCTTAACCTTACTTTATCAAAACTTGAGTTATTTGACAAGTTTTATTGTCATTTTGTAGTTAAAACTTGTCGAAACATTGAATTGACTTTTTATTGTTTTGTATAAATTTTTCGTAACAAGTTATAAATAGAAATGTTCATATATTTATTAAAAAGCGGTTTCTACTGAGTAGTCTTTTTTGTTAAAATAGAATAAATTAAACATACCACAATCATTTTTCAATAAAAGATGAATAGACAATTGATAAACAGGAGGTTCGAATGAAACTATTCAAAGACTGGTCACATATTGTATTAAAAAGCACCGTATTTTTAGTTATTCCTATTGCACTATTGATGCACTTTTATTATGGCATTCGTTTTTTGGAAGCTGATGCACTGCAGTGGATTGTGTACCTTTTATACATATTATTGATTTACAGATGGACGATTGATATTTATAGAAAGATTCAGAAAAAAGTTGAAGTGCAATCTTTTTCTGGACTAGAACAGCTGATAACAAAATACAAATGGAAAGTGATTGAGCGCCGCGTTCACCGGCTGATCGTCAGACCTAGATTCGATTTTCCCTTCAATAAACTATTTAATGGAAAAGTTGAAGTCATCTACGCTAACCAGCAAGTCACAATGATCGGGCAGAAATATTACGTAGATATTTTAAAAAAGAATCTGCAAGGAAAAAACAGTTTTGCAAATGGGAAAATCGTGACGGGATTGAAGATTGCTTTTGTCCTTTTCATTTTAGCGGCACCGGTTCTTCAAGGAAGAAATCTGGTCTGGGAATGGAAGGTGTATCAGCATAATGCAGCTGCAGAATCTATGAGCACTGTTTCTGGACTGGATCACAATGGACTGGGGAATACTGTAGAAAACACTAATAACTACGGATACGCCGTAGAAAATGAAGATCATGTATTTTACGTTGAAGACAGTTTGAATCTCGTTCGAACAAATCAGTTATTTGAACAGAAAACGTATCTATCTGAACAGACACAGGGTATAGGGATAGATGAACTGAATATTGTGGGAGAATGGCTGTATTACACCAGAGGAGAGGAACTGATCCGCAGTCGATTCGACGGGTCGGAACGAGAGATTATTTATAACTTGAGCTACTCATCTGATATACATATATACGAAAACTGGATTTATTTTATTAATTTCAACGAGGATAGCGCTCTCTACAAAATGGATTTGAACGGCGGTCAGCTGCAGAAAATGATGGATGGAGAAATCCAGGACCTGGCTCTGTATGGTGAGTTCTTATATGTCAGCCATCAGAACGAAGCAGGTCAATCGGTTGTTGAGCGCATGACGCTGGACGGACAGTATACAGATGTAGTGTTAGAAGCATCAGCAAGAGCGCTTGTTAAGCGAGAAGACGAGTATTACTATGTTGGGGAAAATGATCGGTTATATCGGAATCAGTTGAATAGTAGCACACACCCGGAGCTGATTATCGATGAGCGGGTGGCATACTATACGATTCATGAGAACCAGCTTTACTATAGCCCTTATCAGGCGGAAATGGGACACGAAGGAAAGGGGATCTATCAAACTGACCTCTCAGGCGCAGAACCTGCTCGAAAACTGTCAGAAGATACAATTGAAGGACTGTTCAAAATAAAAAGTGCCCTTTTATATAATGCTGTGAATGAACAATCGGGAGAATCTACAGTTCAGCAATTGGATACTGAAACAGGAGAAAGCAAGACACTCTAAGAAATAGACGAAAAGAACAATCAGCATGTTTACACTGAATGCTTCAGTACTTGGGGGAGAATAAGGATGAATAAATATCGTAACTGGATCGAGATAGCTGTCAGGAGTACTATTTTCATGCTTTTGCCAGCATACTTGCTGCTATTTTTAATTTATCGGTTGCTGTTCAATGCAGATTTAGACGTTTACTGGTTAGCACTGATTCCAATCTGGTGGATGACAAGCTCGCGACCAAGTTAAATATTACAAACGAATCAATCTATTAATACGATGTTTAGATAGAGAAGTATAGATTAATTATATAAACAGTATTAAAAGTATGTATGAAACAGTAGATACCTATTAACATAAACATAGAATCTGAAGATTTAATAATCAAAGGAGGAATACCTTGGACAATAGAAATGCAACAGCGAGTTGGAGTGGATATTTACATCAAGGAAAAGTGGGTATGTTTTTATCACTTCAAAAAATAAATGACTGTCTTTTAAATGATAAAGATTTTAATAGAATAACGATGGAATATGAATCAGCAGAAGATATTGATTTAAAACTAGGCAATGTAGTAATATCCAGACATCAAGTTAAAGCATATAAGAATGCAGAATATCCTAATGATTATATTGATGTATTGTCAAAGCAAAAATATGAGATTGAAAATGGAAAAAGAAAGTTAATCCAAAAAGGATTTCAAATAATGAAATACAATGAACAATCAGGCGAGTACGAATTAGAAGTAGACGAAGAAAGCAGGTTTTTGCATGTGATAAATGAAGTTAAAGGATTTAACATGGATAAAGTTGAGTTTGAAAGTACTTATAAACGGTCGAAGTATGTACCTAACGATAACAATATAAAACTATATAAATACCCTGATGGAAAAGATTTTTGCCCCTTACGCAAAGACGACAATGACAATTTAAAAGAGTTTTGTATTAAAGAAATTGAAAAAATCTTACACTCGCAAGATCACATATATAAAAATGATAGAAGCCATTGTGAATATATATATTATGAGCTTTTAAACCTATTAGATACTGAAATAAGGATTAATCACATAGAGGGAAAATATCCAAAAATTTTATTTGAAGATATTATTAATATTGTTACTAGTATAGAAAAAAAGAAAAATCAAGCTTTAAATATTATTAGAAGATCATTTGTAGAATGCTGGGATAAATTTGTATATGATCTAGAAATTAATAATATAACTGTTTCTGATGAACATTTTAGAAAAACTGAAAGTGTTATTAAAGATTTGAACTATCTAGATGACGCACAGTTCATAGAATTTCTCATGAAAATTAATATTCACAGAGTTATTGTGCCGGACGAAATTACGCCAGAAGATGTTCCGAAAATTTGTTCAGTAGATGCCTTTAATGAAATATTCTACAGTATCTTAATACAAGTAGATTCTCTTGAATTTGATAAGAATATTGTGGGGTATGATTTTGGAGAAGGATATCTTTTAACTCTAATTAATCAAAAGCCTGCTCGGATTGGGTCATTGTTGAATGATTTAATAAGTAAAAAATATTCAGTAGAGAAAATTTACAATGAAAAATACTTAATTAATGGCCATATTGATAACCATTTCATAGGAGAAAAGATTGATGAGGTTGCAGCCACGAATAGTGTAAATTGGAATCGAGAGGTTAGTTTAGATAATATATTTTACTTATCAAAAATGCACTTAATTAAGGTTGAGACGGCAATAGAAAAATTAAATGAGGAGAGTTAAAAATGTTAAAATATATTGAAAAAATAGTTAAAGAGTATAAAATCAAAACCTTAGATAAACAGGAAAGTTATAATTACTATGGTAACAATTCTGATTACTATATAGTATCTGAGTATAATTTTAAAGACTTTATTGACTTTTTTAACTCTGAAAAAACTAATAAAATTGTGGACGACTTTTTGTTTAAAAGTAAGAATAATAATGACTATATAAAAAATACTTCACTAATTATCTTGTTGAAAGTTAGTGATATAAAATATTTTATTGAAAATTATAAAAATCAAATGATGGCAGTAGAAGAAGATGAATACTTTTTTAGAAAGTATATAATAATTTATACTCAATCTGGTGTAGATGAATTAAATGATCTCTCTCTCAGCACTTTATTTGAAATGTTAGAGAAGCCTAGTAACATAGATAAGTTTGAAGTGGATACTTACTTTAGTGATGAATATTTTATAAATATGCAATTAGCAATCAAGCTTCCTTTTGTAACTATCCCAAAAAAAACAAGTAAATTTATATCTATGCAAGATAAAATAGATATTGCTATTAAAGAGAATATAGGTGCTACCAATATATTGAATGACTTTTGGGAGATCAAAAATATTAACAGTGATAACTTTTATAATAAATTTGAAGAAGAATTTCTTGACGAGAATAGTGAAGGGGAATTGTTGAAAGAAGTATATAAAATATTTAAGGACGGTGGAATATGATTATAAAAAAGGTATATATTAGTAATTTTAAAGGTATAAAGAATAAGATTATACTTGATTTTAGTGATAAAACTTCTTTACTCGTAGGTCCAAATGGGTTCGGTAAAACTACAATATTCGATGCAATTGAATTGGCTTTTACAGGGAAGATTCATCGTACAGATATATTAAAGGTAACGAAAGATAATAAAAATTACAAGAAGCCATTTTTTCAAAATGATGAAAACAAAGATGTAATAATAAAAGTTTGGTTAGAAAATGAGGATCAAGAACAATTAGTTATCGTTAAATTCTTTGATAAGGACTACTATCGAAAAAACCAGGTAACTGAAAGAAAAAATAAACCAAGTGACTTTTCTATTTTTAAGACATATACGGAAGATCCAAAAAAATTCGACAATGATGAATATAGTTCTGAAAATAGTAAAGTAATAGAGGATAAAGAAATTGAAAAATTTTTAAAGATTAGTGACAACCTTTTTAATGTTGAGAAAATTTACAAACTGTTTAATTATTTACAACAAGAAGAGACAACATATTTCTTGAAACAATCAGAAGAAAACAGGAAAAGGTCTTTAGGATTTTTATTTCAAACAAGTAAACAAGAAAATGAGTTAAAAAATATTTCTGAAGCAATAACGAAGCTAGATTCGATTTATGAATCTCTAGATAAAAAGATAGCGAGTTATAAAACAGCAGAATCATACAAGAAAGAGGAATATTATAAGTTAATAAAGGGAAAAGATATTGAATTCGATCAAGAAACGTTATTTGGAAATGAAAGTATAGTAGATTTAGAAGTAAAATACAAAAAATATACTGATGAAATTAATAAGATTATAGATTTTAAACAAAATTTTTCACCCAAAGAGTATCAAAAGAGAAATAAACTGAATTATATAGAAAATGTATTAAAGCAAGAAAATTTGTTAAATTATGTGGCTCTTAAAAATTACACTAATGAGAACACGATGAGTCTATTAGATAAAGAATATAGATACTTAAATAATAAACAATACGTAAAAAGTTTTATTTTAGAAAAATATTTTAATAAGGTTAGTTACTTAGAAAAAGAAAAAGTTCAATATAACCTCTATCGAGATTATATTAAACATTTAGAAAACGATGTATATAATGAGGATACAAAAAAGATTCAGGAAATTTGTAATAAAATATTTCCTGAAAAAACTAAAAGTTTGCTTGAAAAATTAGACGAATTATTGTTAATTCAAAAAATGGTCCAAGTGAATGATAATTCACTACAGAAAATTTTAGAAAATCGAAAGACAATTCATTATGAATATCACCAAAACCCTGACTTGAATGATAAGGGTATGTGTCCATATTGTGGTAAAAGTTGGGAATCAACAGAACTTGATCAAAAATTTATTGAAACAGAATCTATTATAAGTGATCTTATGAATATACAAAGCCGTAGAGCAATGGAATTGAAAAATCAGATAAAGAAAGCATATATAGATCCTATGTTAAGTATAATAAAAGAAAAGAGCGAAAATCTGACACTTATTGATGATGAAGTATTAGCGACTATTAAACAAATTGCAAATGCCAAATTAAACATTGATCATATGTACAAATTAACAGAAGGTTTTCGATTTGATGATAATATAAATGTTTTAGAATTAGACTCGAATGGATTAAATTTAATTTGTAATAAGGTTAAAAACTATATAGAAAGCAAAACATTAGTTAGTAGAGACTTATATGATGTGATTACGAGATTGAATACAATTTCTTTTAGTGAAGAGCTAAAATTTATTAAGAAATGTTTAGATGATTTAGATTTGAATGATTTTTCTTTACAGATTGATAGCAACCAACAGAAGTCTTTATTGGATCTTAAAAGTGTTACGAGATCATTTGATCAAAAGCTAACACAATCTAAGGAAAGGTTTAAATTTAGCCACGAAAAAGTGATTGATCTTGAAGGAATATATGATTTTTATTTTGACAATAATAGTCATAGATTTGAAGAAGTAACGATAGATCAAATAACAAAGAAAAAAAGATATATTCATAATCAGTATAAGTGGAAGTTAAATAAAAAAGTTAGTCGCATTGAAGAAAGAATGGATGTTATTCAATCTATGTTAGTTGAATTTGGAAAATTTAAAAAGGTATATGGAGATGAAATTACTTCCTATAAAAAAGAAATGATAGAAAGAATAAAATTCCCATTTTATCTATATACAGCAAAAATACTACAGAACTATCAACAAGGGTTTGGTATATTCTTGTCTACCTTGAAAAAGGATGACTCCATAAGATTTATAACAGATCCGACTACAGATCATGATGCTATGCACCATTTAAGTTCTGGACAAATAGCTGTAATATCACTTGCTTTTACACTAGCGATAAATAAAACATACAATATATCAAATAATTTAAAGTTTCTAGTAATAGATGATCCAATTCAAGATATGGATTCATTAAATATACATTCATTTATAGAATTGTTAAAGTATGAATTTAGTAGAGAATATCAAATTATACTCTCAACACACAAAGATTTTAGCGCTATGTACACTAAATACAAATTTGAGCGGTTAGAAGGAAATGGAGTAAAAGTAATAAACGTTCAAAATTTACTTCATAAATCTATTGAAATGTCAGATGATTAAATAAAGGAAGCTAACAACTAAAAAATGATAATCAAGTAGAATAGTATTTATTATGATTCTGCTTGATTTTCTATTATTGCAACTTAATAGTATTAGATGAAGCACGGTTGTCTTTTATCATTTCTATTCAATTTGGCTTTACTGTTGTTACTATTTGTAAGGATAAGTAGGCAAACTGTATGTTCGTTGGGCCTAATCAAACAGAAAAACTATTTGTATATCCCCAAATAGGTACAAAGTAAAATTTAAATATTGCAATATTTGTTTTATAATAAAAGAATGTAGCAAGTTAATCATTAAAGCAAATAGAGGAGTAACTTATAATGGCAAACCAGAATCCGAAAACAATTTATCAGTCACTATGGAACAGTGCGGATATCCTGCGCTCCAAAATGGATGCAAGTGAGTATAAAAACTATACATTAGGGTTAATTTTCTACAAATACTTATCAGACAACATGCTGCATCATGCGGCAGAATTATTGGAAGAAGAGGTCACTGATCTAAACGAAGCACAGCAAGTGTACGCTGATGCTTTTAACGATCCTGAAATCAAAGAAGACTTGATCGATGAATTGAAATTTGATTTTTCTTACGCCTTAGAACCAAATCTCACGTTTACGGCTTTGATGCAATCGATTTATAAAGGGAAATTTCAATTAGAAGATTTAGCGCAAGGATTTCGCAATATTGAACAGAGCAGCGAACTGTTTGAAAATTTATTTGAAGATGTAGATTTGTATTCCAGAAAATTAGGGGCTACACCGCAAAAGCAAAATCAAGTAATCTCCGATGTTATGAAAGAGCTAGCTACGCTAGATATGGCACATCAAGGAGACATTTTAGGGGATGCATATGAGTACCTGATCGGTCAATTTGCTTCAGATTCTGGGAAAAAAGCTGGAGAGTTTTATACACCGCAAGCTGTTTCTAGTTTAATGACACAAATCGTTGTTCAAGGAAAAGAAGATCAAAAAGGATTTTCCGTTTACGATCCGACTATGGGATCAGGTTCACTCTTATTAAACGTCAAAAAATATACGAATGAACCAGGTACCGTTAATTACTTTGGTCAAGAATTAAATACTTCTACTTATAACTTAGCTCGTATGAATATGTTTCTTCATAAAGTAGACGTAGCGAATCAGCATTTAAGCAATGCAGATACATTAGATGCAGACTGGCCTACAGAAGAACCAACGAACTTTGATGCAGTACTGATGAATCCACCTTATAGTGCAAAATGGACAGCAGATAAAGGCTTTTTAGACGAACCGCGCTTTTCAATGTACGGAGTACTAGCGCCTAAATCTAAAGCCGACTTTGCTTTCTTATTACATGGATATTACCACTTAAAAGATTCAGGTGTAATGGCTATCGTATTACCCCATGGTGTTTTATTCAGAGGAGCAGCAGAAGGCAAAATCCGTAAAATCTTGCTTGAAAATGGCGCAATCGATACAGTGATTGGATTGCCGGCAAACATTTTCTTTAATACAAGTATTCCAACAACCGTTATTATTCTAAAGAAAAATCGTGAAAATAAAGATGTTTTATTTATCGACGCTTCAAATGAATTCACAAAAGAAAAAAATCAAAACAAGTTAGAAGAAAAGCATATTGAAAAAATATTAAATACCTACAAAGAGCGTAAAGATATTGAAAAGTATTCCCATGCAGCAACTTATGATGAGATTGTAGAGAATGATTTTAACTTAAACATTCCAAGATATGTGGATACGTTTGAAGAAGAAGAACCTA
Organism: Marinilactibacillus piezotolerans; assembly: GCF_900114235.1. Lineage (GTDB taxonomy): Bacteria > Bacillota > Bacilli > Lactobacillales > Carnobacteriaceae_A > Marinilactibacillus > Marinilactibacillus piezotolerans. Next base: position 41,072 of record NZ_FOSJ01000016.1, read on the forward strand.
TTTCGTTAGCTGAAGTAGCACAAGACATGAAAGAAGTGCAAAAAGAAATTGCCGAATCAAATGCGGCATTAGCTCAAATGGTACAAGAATTAACTGCATCAAATGACGAAGCTCAGCAAGAATTAAATCAATTCATTGAACTCCTAGGCTTTAATGATGTGCAAGGCGGTGGACAATTTGAGTAGTAAAAGTCCTGAAATTAGATTTAACGGATTTACTGACGATTGGGAACAGCGTAAGTTATCAAAAGTGGTTAATGTAATGGATGGAGATAGAGGCAAAAATTATCCGTCAAAAGATGACTTCTCAAACAAAGAGCATACATTATTTTTGAGCGCAAATAATGTAACAAAGGAAGGTTTTTCATTTAAGAAAAATCAATATATTACTGAAGAAAGATCAAATGCTCTGGGTAATGGAAAACTTAAACACAATGACATTATACTTACTTCTCGTGGCTCAGTGGGGCATATTGCTTGGTATAGTAGGGAAGTTGAATCTAAAGTTCCTCATGCTCGTATCAATTCGGGAATGTTAATACTTCGATCGAATAATAATATTGAAGCAAATTTTATCTCTCAATATTTAAAATCACCAATTGGAAAACGTCAAATTGATTTAATTAGTTTCGGTTCAGCACAACCCCAGTTGACAAAAAAAGATGTTTCAAATTACAACATTTCTTTACCAGATAGACAAGAACAGCTTAAGCTTGGGAAATTTTTCACTGATTTAGATAAAACTATCGCTCTTCATCAACGTGAGTTAGATAACTTGATCAAAAGTAAAAAAGGGTTTCTTCAAAAAATGTTTCCGAATAATAATGAAAGTACTCCTGAAATTCGGTTTGAAGAGTTTGGTGAACCATGGAAAAAATATGAACTTGGATCATTAATAGAGTATGAACAACCTTCGAAATATATTGTGAAATCAACTGATTATGATAACAGTTTTAAAACTCCAGTTTTAACAGCTGGAAAAAGTTTTGTCTTGGGATATACAAATGAAACAGAAGATATAAAGATGGCAAGTGCTTCAAATCCTGTAATCATATTTGACGATTTTACAACAGGATCTCATTATGTTGACTTTCCTTTTAAAATCAAGAGCTCAGCTATGAAATTACTAAGCCAAAGAACAGAAGGAAATGATTTTTACTTTCTGTATTATATTTTAAAAAATATTTCGTATGTTCCGCAAAGTCACGAGCGTCATTGGATATCGAAATTTTCAGAATTCAGTGTAAAAATACCGTGTTATAATGAGCAACTAAAAATTGGTTCCTTTTTCAAACAACTTGATGACAGTATCAATCTTCATCAACAACACATAGAAAAGCTTAAACAAACCAAAAAAGCATTCTTACAAAAAATGTTCGTATAACTAATCAGTAGAGGAACGAGGTGAAACAATGGCAAATTTTACAGCTGAACAAGTACTGGAAGATAACTTAATTAAAAAGTTGATTAGCGGAGATTCGCAGTGGACTTATCGGGATGACTTGCATACTGAAGAGGAGCTATGGGAGAATTTCCGCCATAAGTTGGAGCTGAATAATAAAAGTACTTTAGATGGCAATCCGTTGACTGAACAAGAATTTAAACAAGTTCAAAACCAGCTGTTGTTTCCAAGTTTTTATGCGGCCGCGAAATGGCTGGCTGGAGAGAATGGTATTGCCAAAGTGCAAGTTCAAAGAGAAGATGCTGCTTTAGGAACCATTCGATTAAATGTTATCAACCGACAAGATGTTGCGGGCGGTATGTCTTCTTATGAAGTGATCAATCAATTCAAGTCAGATAAGAGGTCCATTGAAGATATGAATCGTCGGTTTGATGTGACGCTGTTGATCAATGGTTTGCCGATGATTCACATCGAATTGAAGAATCGTGCCCATCCTTATATGGATGCGTTCAGACAAGTGAAAAAATATTTAAAAGAAGGAAAATTTACAGGAATTTATTCTTCGCTTCAAATGTTTGTGGTGACGAACGGAACAGATACCCGTTATATTGCTTCTGCACAAGATACGAAGTTGAACGAACAATTCTTAACGAAGTGGGTCAATAACCAAAACCAGCCAGTAAATGATTACTTAGAATTTGCGGAAGAAGTATTATCTATTCCAATGGCGCATAAAATGGTTACGCAATATACAGTGATTGATCGAGATAAAAAAGCATTGATTCTGCTGCGTCCGTATCAAATTCATGCCATAGAGGCAGTTAAACAAGCGTCTCGTAACCAAAAATCAGGATATGTATGGCATACAACCGGTTCGGGTAAAACATTGACCTCTTATAAAGTGGCTCGGAATTTGTTGCAAATTCCTTCACTGCAAAAAACAATTTTTATTGTCGACAGAGTAGATTTGGACCAGCAAACCTCTGCGTCCTTCACTTCATATGCAGAAAATGACGTCATCAACATTGACGAAACAGAAAATGTAAATGATTTGATCAAAAAATTGCTTTCTGATGACCGCACAGTCATTATCACGACGATTCAAAAGCTAAATTTTGTGATGAAACGATTCGCCCATCAAGAAGGGTCGAAAAAGCATACCCAGTTAACTCAGTTGAAAATTGCTTTTGTCGTAGATGAATGTCACCGTGCTGTTAGTCCCGCAAAGCAAAGAGAAATTGAAGAGTTTTTCGTTCATTCTTTATGGTACGGATTTACAGGGACACCGATCTTTTTTGAAAATGCTAAAAAAGTGGTCGGAGACTTGCCCAGAACAACAGCGAAACAATACGGAGACCGACTGCATGAATATACCGTTAAAGAAGCAATTAATGACCATGCCGTACTTGGGTTTCAAGTGGAGTATAAATCGACGTTTTCTGAAGAAGAGTTAGATGGTGCCGTAATGGAACTCTCCGGTAGAAATGAACTAGACATGGGAGATATGAGCTCAGAAGACAAAGAAGCTTGGCTGCCTAAGTCTGTCTATGAAGATGAACGGCATATGCTGGAAGTCATTGACTCGATCATTAATAAGTCGCGTATGAAGTTGGGATTCCAAAAGGGATCTGGACAAACTTATAATGCTCTTTTGACGACTTCTTCTATTGCGCAAGCTCAGCGTTATTATGATTTATTTAAAATGGTCAAAGCAGGAGAAACAACCGTCACGATCGATGAAAAAACAAAACGGGTCTTGCCAGATTTTCCAAAAGTTGCCATCACGTATTCAATTAGTGAAAACGAAGAAGCATCCATTGCGAACCAAGAAAAAATGAAAGAATCACTAAGAGACTATAACGAAGAATTTGATACAAGTTATAAAATCGATACAATGCGTGCTTATAATCGAAACGTAAATGATAGACTATCTCGCAAAAAAGAAAAATATTTAGCGCGTGCGGAACAGTTGGATGTTGTTATCGTAGTCGATCGACTGCTTACCGGGTTTGATGCACCGTCTTTATCAACCTTGTTTATTGACCGGGCGCCGATGAAACCTCATGATTTGATCCAGGCATTTTCACGGACCAATCGTTTATTTGATAAACCGAAAAAATACGGACAGATCGTAACGTTCCAAACACCCACAACGTATGAACAAAAAGTAAAAGAAGCTTTGATTTTGTATTCTAACGGCGGAGAGAATGAAGTGCTTGCCCCAGAATGGGAAGAAGCAAAAGAAGCATTTATTGAAGCCATTACGGAATTAAAAGAATTGGTTGAAACACCGACCGAAGTAGACGGATTAAACCGAGCGGAACTTAAAAAATTCGTGAAAGCTTTCCAGAAACTAGATAAAACGTACGCTGCTGTTCAAGTATACACGGATTTTGATGTGGAACAGTTAGGTACAGAATTTCCAATTATTCCAGCTGAAATCGAAGAGTTTAACGGCAAGTATGTGAATGCCCTTGAAGAGTTGAAAGAGGATCCCAATGAAAAAGAACTCATTGAGATCAATATCGAATATGAACTAGAATCTGTGAAAACAGAAGAAATCAACTATGAGTACATTTTGCAGCTGATTCAAGCATTCGTGCCAAGCGGTGACGACGAATATGAATTGCTGGCTAGAGAAGACGCAAAAGCAACCGCTGAAGTGGATAAGTATATTGATGATCTGGCAAAAAACAACCCAAGATTAGCCGGAATCATGCAGAACCTTTGGGGCAACATTCGATTAAACCCAGAGAAATACCGTGATCAGAATATCTCTAACGTTTTAGAAGACGTCATCCAAAGCGAACAACAATACGTCATCGAAGACTTTTCACAAAAATGGCAAGTAAAGCAAGAAGAGCTGAGTTATGTAGTCGCCAACTACAGTCCTAAAAAAGACAAACAGAATGGCGAAAGCGAATTAAAAGAGTCTGCCAATTACTATGCCTACAAAGAAAAAGCTGAAAAACCAGTATCCAAACTAAAATACTGGAAACATGTACGTTCTGATTTTGAAGAAATAATGAAGAATGAGATCTTGCCGTTGCAACGGCGGTAAAGATTGTAACAAATATTAATTTATTTTAGTACTTATTAGACAATGATAAAACCTAACGTAGTCTGACTAGATCTCAGTTATTATGTATATAAAAGAAATACCTGAATTTTACTATGACCGGTTCTTTGAATGTATAGGTGATGAAGGGAAAGAAAGACATTTGGATAATAATTCAGAAAAAAATAGTAGTGATGGTACCAATCTGTTTGGTGAGAGAGAGAAAAAAGAAGATCAAAAAAGTAACTATGTCATAGTTGGAAATGGGTTTGATTTAAATTTAGGATTGAAGAGTTCATATAATAATTTTTTAGAAGAAACCATAAGGCAGTACAGACTTTATGACAATAATTTACTTTATGAATTCAACAATCTTTTTATCAAAGAATTTGATGGTAAAGAGTTAAACTGGTCTGATTTTGAAACGATTTTCGAAAATCAAATAATAGAAATAAATAAATCTTACATGCAAAGCAATAGTGATTATACAAATAATTTCAGAGTTGATAAAATTAACCGAAATTTGAGAGAGCTGGAAAAACTGTTCTATCATTATATAAAAAAAGAATATGAAAATTGGACAGAAAATAGAAAGAATAAAAAGAGTAAAATCAATAGGTTTTATAAAGAACTTTTTTCCAATAAAGATACCCATATACTTTCTTTTAATTTTACAAATGCTTTAAAGGATGTTCTTAAAGAAAACGGAATAACAAATTCAAATAACTACCAGCTTCATGGATCCCTAAAGGATAACAATATCATTTTCGGAGGGGGATTTACTGGAAGTGAAGGTTTAAAGAATGTTAATTTGAATGACTCATTAACCAACGATAAACTAGTGAGAATGAAAAATGATCCTACTTTATTTTCAAATAGACAAAGACTAATTCAAAATTTGAAAGCGAATAAGAATGAATCTTTCAATCTTTTTATAATGGGTCACTCTATTATAGGAAGCGATTTTATATTTCTTAAACCTTTTTTTGAAAAAGCTCACAAAATATATTTATTTTATCACGAGAAAGATTACTCTACAAAACTGCAATACTTTATAAAACAATTAGGAAGGGAGCAAGCTGAAAAGATATATCTTATACCATTTTTTAATGTTTTGCAGAAACAAGAAGATCTTGTTGTGATTGACGGTTTAGAAAATTATAATTTAGTAAAAGATAATTTTACTTTTTCAATTCCACAGGATAAAGAAAGTAGTTTGATCTTCGAAAATGTCCAAATAGACTCTCATAGTTTCATAGTTTACAAACTAAGGCAAATAAGTATAAATGGAAAGATAGAGTTAGAGAATCTATTAAAGGTACTAGAACAGTTCGAACAGGAATATACTGTCGAATTCCAACCGAATTTTGCAATCCACATACAGGAAGTTAAAGATAGCAAAGCATTATCAAAATTATTTGCGAATCGAGTTTTCAAGAATAGTTTAAAGTATGCTAATAGAATAGAAATCTTAAATTCTACGTTTGAATGGAAAGCTTTATATAATATAATAGATATTAACAAACTAGAAGAATGTATCATGAAAAATAATAATATAATCTTTGATGAAAGTAATAGTCAGTTTGACATATCCAAGCTTCCTGAAATGAAAAATTTACAAATTGAGAATAATGAGTTTCAAGACGATGCCAATGAACTTAATGTTAAAAGCATTTTTGAAATAACTATTGAACACTCATTAGCTAATATGTATAGGCTTATAGTGATATATAATAATAATTTGACTGTAAACCAGAAAATAATGGATATAGGAATAGAAAGCACAATTATAAAAATCCAAATAGATTCTTCAACTGCTAATGTACATTTTCCTAAAGTGGAACATTTAGAGATGTATGGTATAGATGATATTTCACTTCCAAGTATAACAATTAATAATAAAATAAGTGTTTTAAAAGTAAATGATTTTGCTGATGAAGAATTAAAATTGAGTATGTTTTTCCAGAAAGAAAATAATTTACTATCAAAATTGCAAGAAATAGAAATTAACAATATGTTTTTAAATACTCTAGAAGTTGATATTTTTTGTGATATTTTCAATTATTCTCCTATACTAAGATATAATACTGATAAAATTTATTTTTCGAAAATTATAAGTGAAAGTAACAAAAATGCTAAGGAATTAAACATATTAGATCTAATAGTAGAAAGAAGCGAACCGTTTAGATCCTCCTCTAAAACTAATGAGGAGAAAAATAAGGCAATTAAAAATATCATAATAATGGATGAACAAATCTCTGAATTTGTCGATGAATGGGGTATAAACAAAGAGAAACTTAATTTCTTCCTAGAGAATTATCAGTTAAAAAAAGAAATAAATATGCAAAATGGTTATCAGGAACTTCGTAGAAAAGAATATTTTCATAACAGCAGCAAAAGTAAAAATATGAACTATTTAGAGTATTCAAATGCGTTCAAAAATGAATTAAAGTTATTGGTTGAAAAGGTGCGAGATAACTAAAATACTTTTTTGATGAAAGGTATATACTGATTAATGTGCTTCGATGAAGTGATAGTGAACTTACACATAACAATAAAATTTTCTTAATAAACTTCTAATATAAATAGGGTAAGTTACTAAAGGAAAGTGAAAAAGGTTTCTTTAGATTTTAATCAGAAGGAGCAATATAAGAACTGATTTTATACAGCAAGTGAAGCTGTATAAAACATACAGAACAGTAGTCAAATACAATTTCTTCAGGGCATTCCAATAATGTATTATTGAAAATAGAATGAAATAGTAATTGAATTCTCTGTATTAACTGAAAAGTTTTAGGTTGATCATTTAAAATATATTAAATATAAAAAAAGCCTTCCATCATATCTAAGCAAGATTAGATATGATGGAAGGTTTTCAAAGAATGGGGAAATTAATTGTAAGCGATGAATAGCTAGGTACCTATGAGGCTTGACAGCCTCCTGTTAAACTTAAGACAGCTTAAGGATGCAGGAGGTTTTTATTTGGAAAACAAGAGACAAACGATCGTACCGGTAACATTGCAGAGTGATCCTATCTATCGTTCTGCAGGTGAGAAAAAACAGCCGACACAGAAATTAGTGGCGCAATTCAAACAGAATCAAGCGGAGCTGCTTATCTATGAAGGAATCAAACCCTCAACCTTGAGAGTGCTCCTTGCGGAGATGTCATCGAATGAAACTCGTTGACTTTACTCAAGTAGAGAATATTTTTATTGTGTGTGGTAAAACAGATATGCGCCGACAAATCGATGGGTTAGCCGCCACTGTCACGGAAGAATATGATATGGATGTATACAGTGAGGCACTCTTTCTGTTCTGCGGAGGAAAGAAAGACCGTTTCAAAGCGCTTTACTGGGAAGGCGACGGCTTCCTTCTCTTATACAAACGGTTAGAGAACGGAAAATTAAACTGGCCGCGTAATCAGAACGAGATCCAAAAGTTAAGCGCACAACAACTGCGTTGGCTGCTGGAAGGATTATCAATCGACCAGAAAGTCTCTGTTAAACCCGCAGTCAAAGGGAGTATAGCCTAAGAAACGAGAGAGAAATTGATAAAAAAATCAATGGCTCTCTCGTTTTCTGTTCCGGACTAGTGTAAACTTTAAGTACCATTTATGTGAGGAGAAGCAGACATGTCGATCAAGTGAGTATTGCGAAGAAATAGAGCCAGCTGTGCGGAGTTTAGAGCCAGTGATTGCGGAGAACTGAGCCACTGAGTGCAGAAGAAAGAGCCGCTCATAGTCATAGACTACAAGCAGCTCGTTCAAGCTTATTCTTCTAGTGCTTCGTCCATACATGCGATAGCTAATTTAACCATATCATCTGCCGATGGCTCTTCCTCGCCTAAGTAATAGGGAAGTAAAAGAAATTCTAATTCTTCCATCACTTCAGAAGGAAGGTAGCGATGAAAATAATGTAAAGCAATTCGTAT
>NZ_FOSJ01000065.1 GCF_900114235.1 Marinilactibacillus piezotolerans
GTTATTACTTAGTTCAAGCTGCCAACTCTGTAAGACGATATATTCCTGAGTATGAAGCCTATTACCAGAAAAAATATAAAGAAGTACCGAAAACACAACACAAACGAGCCCTCGTCTTAACTGCACGAAAATTAGTGCGTCTGGTGTTTGCACTCCTAAGCGATCACCAACTCTATATCGCAAGATCGGAGGCGATGGAGTCTTAAGAGAAACTATTTCTTAAGGACGACTATCCGAAGACATAAACCGAACGTATTTTCGAATGCGTGGCGGTTTAGTTCAGTGCACCCTTTTTTATGAAATTAGGTTGTCATTTTAATCTATTCTCTTGACTTAACACCATAATGCTTAATTTGCTGCTTTGGACAGTTTGGGATCATCCTTATAATAGGGTACTGGCGGATAGGTATAGTACCTGCGATACATCAAAACACCCAGTGCTGCTACGAACAAAACGAGGGACAAGCCTTGTGAAACTCGTAAGAAATCGCCTATCCATAAGCTGTCTGTCCGCATGCCTTCAATAAAAAACCTTCCTGCTGAATACCAAATGACATAGCTGAGCGCCACTTCTCCTTGGCGAAGGAATTGATTCTTGTTCCGCAAAAGGAGCAACAAGGCGAAACCAACTAAACTCCATAAAGACTCATAAAGAAAAGTGGGATGGTAATAGGTTCCGTTGATATTCATTTGGTTAATGATGAATTCCGGTAAGTACAAGTTTTCTAAAAATTGTCGGGTGACTGGACCGCCATGTGCCTCTTGATTGATGAAATTTCCCCAGCGACCAATCGATTGAGCTAGGAGGACACTAGGTGCCAGTATGTCTAGTAAAAGACTTAGCGTCATTTTCTTTCTTCTTGCAAACCAGTATACTGCGAGACCACCCGCAATTAGCCCCCCATAAATGGCAATTCCACCATTCCAGATTGCGATGATTTCACTCGGATTCTGTATATAGTAGTCCCATTTGAATAAAACGTAATAAAGTCGGGCACCGATAAAGCCAATTGGTATGGCCCATAATGCCATATCTACCATGGTATCTTCTTCAAGTCCCAGTTTTTGAGCTTCCTTTGTAGCTAATGAAATGCCGATCAGCATCGCTAGAGCAATAATAATTCCATACCAATTAATTTTTATCGGGCCAATTGAAATAGCAACTGGATCGATTACACTAAGTAAAACATTCATTCTTCAATCCCCTTCATAGCTTACATTAGTTAATTGTTTTAAATCACATAATTTAAGTTCAATTTGTGTAGTTATTTGTTTACAGACAATAAACCCTCATTTATATTGTCAAACACATTGTCAAAATCCCCTTCACCATTGATAACGTAAAGCAGATTTCGCTCCTTGTAGAAGTGAATAAGTGATTCCATTAATTCCTTATTAATGTGTAGCCTATTTTCAATCACTTCTGGTTTGTCATCCAGTCGAATTTTTTCCCTTTTTGATTCGATTTGGGAATTTCCTTGTTTTTCTTTTGAACGAAGATTCCCTCGTTGCGCTAACCGATGTCTTAACGTATCCTGACTTACATCTAAAAAGAAAACAGCGTCTAAATTCTGATTCTGACTTTGTAGGTAAGCTTCGAGCATTTTTGCTTGCTGTAGGGTACGTGGGTAACCATCCAGAACAAAGCCATTTTCAACATCCTTTGCTTGTAAGCGACTCTTAATCAATGAGTTTATCCACTCATCTGGAACTAGCTCTCCTTTATTCATATATTCTTGCACTCTGAGTCCGAATGTATCTTTCTCCTTGGTTGCTTCTCGTAACATTTCACCAGTTGAAATAGCCGTCAGGGGGTACTCCTCTGCGATTCTTTTAGCTTGGGTGCCTTTCCCAGCACCAGGTAACCCTAAAAGGACCAGCCTCATAATTTTTCTTCCTTATAAACTAAAAAAGGAAGAGATGATTTTTTTAAATTATTTCATCTCTTCCTTTCCTGTGAAACTATTGTATTTTTACACGATAAGGTCATTCAATTATTTCATGTGCCAAATAACTGTTTATTTTGGCGCTAATTTCAGAAGCATGGCAGTGTCTACTTTAGAGGGAGCATATCAAAAGCATGGGAGCCCTGTTTTTATCGAAAATTTATCGATCTATGATTTTCCTTATACAGCATACTGGCTGGTCTGACCCGATTCTGGAAGGGGGTCAAACCAGCCAGTGCTTTTTCGTTCCTGCTTCGTTTTATTTAGGTTTTAATCTCAATGTCATAGCATTGATGGCAACGCTAACCGTGGAGAGGGACATGAGGACGGCTGCAAATGCAGGCCCAAAGGTAATGCCGATAGGAGCGAGGACACCAGCAGCGATTGGAATCGCGAGAACATTGTAGCCTGCTCCCGCTACCAAGTTTTGTTTCATTTTACTTGTTGTCTTGTTTGCTAACTCGATAAAGGATTCAATATCCCCTGGATCAGACTGAGTAAGGATAACATCCGCAGAATCCAAAGCTACTTGTGTGCCGGCACCAATTGCTATACCCACATCTGCCAGCGCTAGAGACGGAGCGTCATTAACGCCGTCTCCCACCATGATGACTATTTTACCTTGATTTTTCATTGATTCTACTAAATCATATTTACCTTCTGGAGTTTGATTGGCTCTATATTGAATCCCTAGAATTTCTGCAACTCCTTGTGCAGCTTCCTCGTTATCACCAGTAGCCATGAGTGGTTCAATTCCGTAATTTTTCAGCGCCTCGATCAAGTTTTTGCTGGTTTCTTTCAGTTCATCTCCCAATGCGACAGCGCCGATTGCTTCATTGTTTTCTACAAGGATACTTAAAGTAGCGCCTTGCGGAGTATCCATACGCAATGCTTTTCCGTATGCCTTTTGGCTGATTAATTGATAGTAGTGGCCGTTCGCCTCCCCTTCTATTCCTGCTCCCGAAACGATTTCAATGGAGTCAAAGGAAACTGACTTAATGCCTTTCGCTTCAGCGTGGTTCACAATCGATTGGGCAATCGGGTGACTGGAGCCCGCCTCTATACCCGCCAACAAGCCTGTAATTTCTTCTTCAGAATATTTATCACTCAAAACAGTGACGTCCAACACTTTAAATTCACCAGTTGTTAAAGTACCTGTTTTATCCAATACCATAACATCCGCTTTAGTAGTTGATTCCAAAGCTTCTCTATTTTTAACCAGTAATCCTCGGCTTGCACCCAAACTAGTACTACGTGATACTACCAAGGGAATAGCAAGACCCAAAGCATGTGGGCAGGCAATAACTAACGTAGTCACAGTAAAGATAACGGCTGTGGGTAGGTCCGCAATGATCATCCAGGCTATTAGAGCGATTGAAGATACTGCAACGGCAACGTAGAACAACCAGCTAGCTACTTTGTTAGCCACATTCTCTGCTCGAGATGGTTGGCTTTGTGCTTGGCTAATTAATGTTTGTACTTGTGAGATAAAGGACTTATCCCCTGTTTCTGTTACTTCTACATATAGGACACCACTACCATTTGTTGATCCACCAATGACTTGATCTTTAACATTCTTTTCGATTGGCTTAGATTCACCTGTTAAGAGGGCCTCGTTTACACGGGATTCTCCGCGAATAATGATACCATCAGCTGGAACATTTTCTCCTCCTTGAACACGGATAACATCTCCAACCTGAAGGTCAGTCACAGGACGAGTTTCAATCGAATCATCTTCTAAAACAACATGAGCGTCTTTTGGCAATAATTCTGCTAGAGCTTTTTGCGCATTCCCTGCTTCACCCAATGCCTTCATTTCAATCCAGTGTCCTAATAACATGATTAAAAGTAAAGTTGAAAACTCAAAGAAGAAGTCCATGAAAGGTTCTCCGGTCACATATCGAGCGGCCACTGCGTAAACACTATAGGCATAAGAAACCGTTATTCCCAAAGCAATCAAGGCCATCATGCCTGGAGCTTTTGACTTAAACTCATCTTTCGCACCCATGTAGAATGGTTTTCCGCCATAAAAGTATAGAATTGTTGACAATACAGCTGCTACAACGTCTGCATAAGGAAAGATAATTTGGAAAGGCCACTGAAACTCCCCCAAAGGAGTAATGAGTAAGATTGCAATTCCTAATGGGAGTGACTTCAAAAAAATCTCCTTAAAGCTACCGTGATGGTGGTGGGCATGCCCTCCCATTGCGCCATGATCCATTTCACTGTGATCCATCGTACTATGATCCATCTTGCTGTGATCCATCTGACTATGGTCCATCGCACTATGGTCCATCTTGCTGTGATCCATCGTACTATGGTCCATCTTGCTATGTTTCATTTTATTGTCCGCGGTATGTTTATGCGACGAATGATTGCTGTGTTTATTACCCATATACGTTCCTCCTAAATTTTTAAAAAAGACCTCACTTTTTCTTCTTGATATAAAAATGTGAGGTCCGTCTTATGAATATACGTGTGACATTTGCACTAATTATAGTTCGTTTCTATTTCACTAAAGAATATTTCGTATCGGCTAGCGCAGCATTGAGCGTTTCGGTATCAATCTCTGTTTGACTTTCAAGTACTGCTTTTTTAGTCGCTAAATCAACCTCTACAGATTCAACCCCTTCAATAGCTGAAAATTTTTCTTGCACTGTATTGGCACAACCTGCACATTTTACGCCATCTAATAAGACTTCTTTTTTCATCATTCATTCTCCTTTTTCTTTTAATTTTTTTATCTTCTTCAAATCGAAGAAGGTCAAAAATAAATCCAATAAACAATTAACCGGCCGGAAAGTCAAAGTGGATTTCTCTACAACAGTGACAGTGAGCCGCTTCAATGATTCCCTTTAACAACAGAGGCACGTCCATCAGCGAAGAAAGGAAACTTTTTCGCGTGACATTCTTACTTATATGGACGAAAATCATTTTTTTGTGTATTCCGCTAAATACTTTTTCAACGGTCGATTTGGCCATAAACTCCTCTTCTATTGCTTCGGCGCACTTAACACAACCAATCCCTTCAATAATCAACCCCGGTCTCATCTTTGTCCTCCTTTAACATTTGTTTCACTTAACAGGCGAAGGGTTGAATCGTCTTAACCGTAAAGCATTGAGCAAGACCGACACCGAACTGAAACTCATTGCGACCGCCGCAAAAATCGGGCTCATCAGCGGGCCGCCGAAAATATACAAGAGACCCATTGCAACTGGAATACCTACAACGTTGTAAGCAAAAGCCCAGAACAAGTTTTGTTTAATGTTTCGTAGTGTTCTATGACTTAAATCAATCGCAGTCAATACAGCTGTTAAATCATTACGCATGAGGACAATATTAGCTGATTCAATCGCCACGTCCGTACCTGATCCCACTGCAATTCCGATATCCGCTTGAGCCAATGCTGGTGCATCATTAATGCCGTCCCCAACCATTGCGACCTTTTTGCCTGATTCTTGTAGTTTTTTGACTTCCTCTGCTTTATCTTCAGGTAATACTTCACTTAATACGCGGTCAATACCCACTTGCTTAGCTATCGCTTTGGCTGTACGTTTGTTATCTCCAGTAATCATAATGACTTCGATGTTACGTTTTTTAAGTTCTTTAACAGCCTTCATACTATTTTCTTTTAACGTATCCGCTACTGCGACAATTCCAGCCAATTCTCCGTCTATAGAGAGATACATCGGTGTTTTTCCTTCGTCTGCTAAGCGATCGGATTCTTTTTCCATGCTTGATAAATCAATATTCTGCTCTACCATCAGCTTGCGGTTTCCAATGTACATATTTTTGCCATCAATTGCAACTCGAATCCCGTGTCCAGGAACGGCTTCAAAATGATCTGGTTTAGCTAATGTCATGTTCTCTTCTTTTGATTTTTGTACAATGGCTTCGCCTAATGGGTGTTCAGATCCGGTTTCACCAGAAGCTGCATAATATAAAAGCTCTTCTTCAGTAATCAAAGGAGTCACTAAAATATCCGTCACGATAGGTTTACCTTCTGTCAGGGTTCCTGTTTTATCAAATACAATCGTCTCTAGATTATGAGTGGTTTCTAGCGCCTCACCATTTTTTATCAAGACACCATGTTCTGCCCCTTTTCCGGTTGCAACCATAATACTTGTTGGAGTCGCCAAACCTAAGGCACATGGACAAGCAATGACAAGGGTTGTTATGATAACGGATAAAGCGAATATACCTGTTTGACCTGCAATTAACCAAGCAACTCCTGCTAAAATGGCTAATCCGATAACAATCGGTACGAAATATCCTGTAATGATATCGGCCATTCGAGCAATGGGTGCTTTAGACCCTTGTGCATCTTCTACCATTTTTATAATTTGGGATAGGGTTGTATCGCTTCCCACTCGAGTGGCGCGGTATTCAATGGAACCATTATTATTTATACTCGCCCCAATAACCTCGTCTCCATCTTGCTTTTCAACAGGAATACTTTCTCCTGTCAGCATCGATTCATCAACTGTAGTACGTCCTTCAACAACAACACCATCTACAGGCATTCTTTCTCCCGGACGAACTCTAATGATATCTCCTAGAGCGACAGCTTCCACAGCAATTTCCTGTTCTTCACCATTACGTATCACTCGAGCTGTTTTAGGAGCCAAGCTAACTAATTTCTCAATAGCTGAGGACATTTGCCCCTTTGAGCGGTCTTCTAAAAATAGTCCTAAAGTATGGAGCGCCAAGATAACACCGGTCACTTCATAATAAAGTAACTCTGAAAAATTACCATAACCTAAGCCAGTTCCGATTGTCGCAGCAAGGCTGTAAACAAATGCAGCCGCCGTACCAAGCGCAATCAGGGAATCCATATTTGGGTGACCTTTAAATAAACTTTTAAATCCCCTCTGGAAATATTCCCAGCTTACTACCATTATCGGCAAAGTCAGAATAAGTTGTAAAAGAGAAAAATTAAATGCATTTATCATTGGGTCAACGATATTTGGTAGAGGCATACCGACCATTTCACCCATGGATAGAATTAATACAGGGATTGTAAATATAATGGATATCCCAAAACGATTTAAAAGTTGCTTTATTCTTTTTTCTTTTTTCTCACGCTTCTCTGCTCGTGAATTAGCTTGAGTATCCGTAGTCTCTAATACGGCTGCATAACCACTATTGGATACAGCACCAGTCACATCAGATACTGAAATTGCTGACGGGTTATAGGAAACTTGCATTTTTTCTGTCGCTAAATTGACGGAAGCTTTATCTACGCCCGACAACTTTCCGACGGCTTTTTCAATTGTCTGTGCACAGGATGCGCAGGTCATCCCTTCAATTGCAAAGGTTTGCGTCGTTCCTTCCTGGGTGACTATTTCATACCCTGAATTATCCACTGCTTTTTGTAGATTTTCTACCGAAAAAGTTGGTTCATCGTACTCAATACTTAACTTCTCTGTTGCTAGGTTCACAGAAGCCTTTGTGACCCCATGCACCTTTTTTGCTGCTTTTTCTACTGTCTGTGCACAAGACGCACAGGTCATACCTTCTATGGCAAATGACTTATTCTCCAATTTTTTTGCTCCTTATTCTCCATGATGATGTAAATGGCAATCGCATTGCCCTTCTGCACACCGACAATCAACTTCTTCTACTGCGAAAGCTTTTTTCATCTCTAATATTTCTTCTAGTCGCTGGATATCATCGAAGCTTAAGACATGATCTTCAATGATACTCCCTACTACATTCCCGACACTCTTTCGACAAATACGGTTGAAAATATCGTTTGTAAAACTTCTTACCGCTTCTTTCGCTTCGATATTTGCCGAATAAATATATTTTCTACCTTCTTGTTCTGTATTCAGTGCGCCTTTTTCCACGAGGCGACCTAAGAGCGTTTTGGTTGTCGCTTGTTTCCAGTCCATTTTCTCTCCCAATGTAGAAATGACGTCTTTACTAGTCACTCGACCATTCGCCCAGACTACACGCATGACTTCCCATTCAGCATCGGTTATATGAAGGTCTACAGCTATAGTACTCATATTCTCTCCCCCTTTCGTTTACGCGCGTAAGCATTAATGTTAAATAGAGTTTACACTAGTAAACGATTATTGTCAAGAGTTTATGTGAATGAATAATTTGTGATGTATTATTTTTTATAACTTTTTAACTTTCGTTTCGATGCGACACGCCTGACGAAAACATGGATTGTGTTTTAGTTCATTAATTAGGGATTGGTTCGTCGGACACTTCTCTTTTAAAAAAACACCGAAAATAAGCTTTTTCAGAATGTCGGCGGATAGACATCCCACTGTACGGGTTTCTATCCCCCGATTTCATTTTGATTACAAATTTGAGCCTAACAGGCTCAAGGGGTCACAGCATCGCAAATTATTCATCTACAAACTATTTCAGCTTTAAACACAAAAAAAGTAAGGTGAGAGCCCTGCCTTTTTGCGTCTTTATCGGACTATAATTGTATGAGTAGCTCATTGGGGAGTACCCTCTTAAAATCTAGGAGAATGATATACTACTCTCTGTCTATACTATAACTCGAATGTAAGTTCTGGTATATGAATATTGGAAGTTTTTTTGCAAAGATTTAGTTTTTTACAACAGAAGCTTCATAAATAGAATCCACTGCTTCTTTTAGTTTTGCATCAAAGTCTGCATCACTTTGATTAACAGATAAGTCCTGCGTAAGCGCCCGTGAAAAACTTGCTATAACATTGTCATTTTGACTAAGCATTTCGTTCGCTTCGTCTCTTTCATAACCACCTGATAAAGCAACAACACGTAAGACTTGTGAATGATCGGCTAATTCTTGATATATATTAGCTTTCGTTGGGATAGTTAATTTCAACATCACATAATCATCAGTAGCTAATGCATCTAAATGGTTTTTAATGGATTGGTTTAAATATTCCTCAATTTGTTCTTTATCTTCAGAATGAATATTCACTTCAGGTTCAACGATAGGAACTAAGCCAGCATCAATTATTTCTTGAGCAACTTGAAACTGCTGGGTGACTACATCATCGATGCCTTTTTCATTATATGAAAGAATGTTTGAACGCATTTTTGTACCAAACATATTTTGTTCTTTTGCTTGTTGAAGTAAATTATTAAGTCCTGGAATTGGCTTCATTAATTGTACACCATGTTCTTCATCTGCAAGTCCTTGATCTATTTTAATAAACGGAACAATTCCTTTATCGCTTAAATAATCTCCAGCATACTGACCTTCTATCCTATTATTCATCGTATGTTCAAATAAAATCGCGCCAATAATTTTATCCGGAGTAAAAGATGGAGATGTGATGATTCGTGTACGCATTTTGTGAACAAGATCAAACATTTCATCGTCATTTGAATACTGGTCTTCACTGACCCCATAATCATTCAGAGCTTTTGGTGTACTACCACCGCTTTGATCAAGTGCCGCGATAAAGCCGTCTTTATTCTTTATAGTATCAAAATGTTCTTGATTCATTGATAAATTCTCCTCCATAGATTTTCTGAAATTCCCATAGTTATCCTTCACTAATTAGTTTATTAAAAATTTTCCTCCTATACCACTTTTTTAAAAAAATACCAAAAAATAAGCTTTTTCAGAACATCGACGGATAGAAATTCTATTGTAGAGGGTTTCTATCCGGCGATTTCATTTTTATTACAAATTTGAGCCTTACAGGCTCAAGGGGTAAACATTCTAAATAACAGGTCTTCTTTGCCTATTATCGCTGTTATTACATTTTCTGATTATGAAAGTGGCAGGACTAACGCAATTGCCCCAATAACAATCGCTGTCCAGTTGAGTCCTTTCTGTGGGGAAAATAGCCCGATGATTCCTAGAACGACTGCAGCTACTCCCAGCCATACCGGTTGCCAAAAGAAAGCGATTATCCCTACAAGAATTCCAATCCATCCTAACCATCGCCCAGTTGTATCACTCATGATTTATCTTCTCCTTATGCATATTTTTTAATTATTTATTTAATCGAGAAACATATTCTGTTAAACGCACCAAATTAGAAACAAAACCATATTCGTTATCGTACCAAGCAACTGTTTTAACCAATTGTCCCCCATTTGCATCTAATACTTCTGTTAACGTTGCATCAAAAACGGATCCATGTGTAACCCCCACGACATCGGAGGAAACAATTTCATCCTCAGTGTACCCATATGAATCATTCGCGGCTGCCTTCATCACTTCGTTAATCTGATCAACGGTTACCTCTCTATCCAACACCGAGAACAGTTCTACAAAGCCCGCAGTAATGACAGGAACCCGTGTGGTGGTACCCGTAATGATCCCTTTAACCTCTGGAATGACTTTTCCTAATGCGTTGGCAGCGCCAGTCGTAACAGGA
>NZ_FOSJ01000039.1 GCF_900114235.1 Marinilactibacillus piezotolerans
CCTTAAAGTCGCTGGCAAACTTGTGCAAACAGGCAGACGAGCCTATCTAAAATTGTCGAGTTATCATGTGTATCAAACTGAATTCTATAGGGTCTTCGAGCGCCTACGGCGATCCAGTCAATGGATTTAAATCAGTTATCACGTTATTTTTTTGAATCAATCGTCTACAAGGGAGAAGTATGCCTTCAAACAAACAAGAGAATCGTAAGAAGGTTCATTTAGTTAAAATCTACTTCGAGAACGCACTATTTTGTAGAAAAATTCCCAATTTTTCCAAGAACGATTAATTTATTCAAGAAACCAGCTTAAATTATAGAGCTATGAATTATTCAGGATTAATAAAATGGATTTATTTTCATTTAAAAAGGACAACCTTTCTTAGTTAGAAGAAAGGTTGTCCTTTTCTTATCTATTTTCAGTTACAGCATCTGCTCCACTTGATACCTGAGCAGAACTTTCCACTGCAGCTTCCGGATGATCTGGTATCTCTGCATGATTATTTGCCAGCAGCTTCTTGAAGGTGATGAAGAAGACGATGACGGTGATAGTGACGGACAAAAAGTCGGCGATCGGTTCAGCGACGAGGACCGCAAAGACTTTATTAGACATGAACTGTGGCAGGATATAAATCAACGGGATCAGTAAAATGATTTTTCTGAGTAGGGCCAGAATCAGTGACTGGCGGGTCTGACCTAAGGCAATCAGGGTCTGCTGGGTAGCGATCTGCGCACCTAGGACGAAAACGACGGCCATATAGACATTGATGGACGCAATGGTCGTTTCCATCAGGGCTGGATCAGTCGTAAAGAAGCGAATCAAGAAGCGCGGGGTCAGCTTCATGACGAGCCAAAAGAGGGTCGAATAACCCACGGATAGTCCGAACAGCCAGGTGAAGGCTTTTTTGACGCGTTCGTTATTTTGAGCACCATAGTTGTAACTGATGATCGGCTGAGCTCCCTGCGTCAGTCCCATCAATGGCAGAATGAGTGCCTGCATGAGGCTTGCGATGATCGTCATGGCGCCGACGTTGATATCGCCGCCGTAAGTCGACAGGGCCGTATTGAATGAAATGTTGAGTAAACTTTCGGTACTCTGCATGATGAACGGCGAGATCCCCAGACTCAATATGCCGATCGCAAAGCCTTTGTTGACTTTCAAGTGTTCTTTTCTGATTTTAAGGGTCGTCTTTTTACCTAAAAGGAAGTGCAGCACATAAATAGCTGACATCATTTGAGAAATGACTGTGGCAATGGCAGCTCCCTGAACGCCCATATCGAAACCGTAAATCAGGATCGGGTCGAGAACGATGTTGAAGACTGCCCCAATCAAGACAGCGAGCATGCTTTCTTTGGCAAAGCCTTGAGCCGAGATGAATGGCGTCAAGCCCAGAGCCAGCTGGACGAAAATCGTTCCGAGTGTATAAAGCTTCATGTAGTCCCAGGCAAAAGGCAGGGTCTCAGCACTAGCACCAAAGAGAACCAGGAGCTGTTCACCGAAAACGAGAAACAGAACAGTCAACGTGACTGAAATCATGACCAGCATGACGACACTGGTTCCTAAGATACGTTCGCCGTCTTTTTTGTTACCTTGTCCCATTTTAATTGACGCTAGTGGGGCACCGCCCATGCCTATAAAGTAACTGAAGGCCATGATGAGCATGACGATCGGGAAGGCGACACCGACACCGGTCAGAGCCAGGGAGCCGACTTCCGGGATGTGGCCGATAAACATGCGGTCGACCACGTTGTAAAGCATGTTGATGAGCTGCGCGACGATGTTCGGGATAGATAAAGTTAAAAGCAGTTTCCCGACGTTTACTGTACGCAGGCGCTCTTCAGTATTGGATAATTTCATTTGATCGTTCTCCTTTAAATCTCGTATTTAGTTGTCAGCGATAGTCAGTATCACTCGAGTGAACTGCTTTAAGTAGTCACGATTGGCCTGGTCGTCGTCTGGAAAAGTGATGGTGAGCCGAAGGACAGTGCTGACTAGTGTTTCTTGGATCCGACGTCTGGTTTGTTCGCTGAAGGTTTTGTCTGTTGCGTTAGACAATTCTTCAAATAGGTATCGGTAGCGCGAAGAGAGGCCGTCTAAGATCTCCTGATTGACTTCATCGCTGATGACCTGCTGGCGGATCAGTTCGTGACCCACGCCTTTTCGTTTCATCATTTCCAAGTAAAGGGTCTCGTGGAATGTCGTCCACTTGGCGATACTATCATTAGACTGAGCGAGGATAGCGTCCAGCGTCTGAAAAGACTGATTCCAGCTGTATAAAATCGCTTTTGAAACGAGATCCTCACGATCAGGGAAGTAATTGTAAAGCGTCCCGACAGCGATCCCGCTGCTTTTTGCGATCCGCTTCATGCTCAGCTGATCGATCTCTTCGCTGGTAACAACGTCCATGACCGCCTTGAACACGGATTGTTCCACATCTTTGATTATTTTCGGCATAAAAACACCACCTAATTTTCTGTTAGATTTATTATGAATACTTATTCATTTTAAATGATAATGCAATGGAAAGCAACTGGTTTTCTTTAAGTCGCTTTGTTTACTTTCCGGAACAAGTAAGTAAAAAATCAGCACGCCACTTGTACCGCAACGTGTTATTTGGAGCAAGTTACCGACTTGACAGTGCATCACTTGTACCGAGAACGCTTATTCGGAACAAGTGACTAAAAAAAAGCCTGTACTTGTTCCGCAAATTTTAAAGAGGATGAAATGAGTTCAAAATAATCGTATACTGAAGAATATATTCTATTGAATAAAAGTTTAGCGCAAAGTACCATAAGGTTGCTTAAATCAAATAGAAATATTTCGGGCACACTTAATAAATGGTGTGGTTATATTATACAAAAGGGAGAAAATTATGGGATTCAATAATGATGACTACTTAAAGGGACAAATCGAAAAGCAGTACCAAAAGCCGAAAACGTCGTCGGTGAAGCAGACGCTTAATCAAGAGCTTTATGACGTGGATGAAAGGCTGATGAAAAAAGTCATTGGTAGGGATATCGAAACGCTGCAGGGGCTGGTTCGCGACGGGGAAGCGACTTATGCCGATATCGCCAAGTGCTTCTGGAACCAAGTTCTAAAATTTAAGGATCACAATGCTGTGATCGCTTTGAATCCGGATGTGGTAAAAGGGGCTGAGAAGCTGAGCTACGACCGTTCTCACAGCCTCATGTACGGCATACCAGTCTTAGTCAAAGACAACATCGCCACGCAAGATATGCCAACGACAGCCGGCGCCGCAGTTCTAAAAGACTTCAAGCCAGAAGAGGATGCCAAGATCATAAAGCACTTGAAGGACAAGGGCGCGTTGATTTTAGGCAAGACCAATTTATCTGAATGGGCCAACTTTATGTCGACAGACAGTTCGAATGGCTATTCTGCGATCGGCGGTCAGACGAAGAATGCATTTGGGGAGTTTGATGTCGGTGGATCGAGTTCCGGCAGTGCCGTTGCGGCGGCACTTGGGATGGCTCCCGTCACGATTGGTTCGGAAACGTCGGGTTCCATCATCTATCCGGCCAGTCAAAACGGTGTGGTGGGGCATAAGCCGACATTAGGTTTAGTGTCTCAGCGCGGTATCATTCCAATCTCAAAAACCCATGACACGGCGGGACCGATCACGCGAACAGTGAAAGATGCGTATGCCCTGTTCAAAGCCATGTCAGACGTAGAAGAATCTGCAGACTGGGATGCTACACGTTTATCTGGTCTCCGTATCGGCATCATAGACAATCGATCTATTAAAGCTGTGTATCGGGCAGAGGATGAGGAAATCCTGTCACATGTAAAAAATGAGTTTAGAGAAGCGAGCGCTGAGGTTACATCTATAGAAATCGATGAAGCGGCATTCGACATCAATTACTTGAACATATTGAAATATGAGTTCAATCTAGGTATTCGGTCTTATTTCGAAGCGAGCAGTACACTCGATCTAGATAAAGTTCTTGCATTCAATAAACAGAATGAACCGGACTATGCGCCTTACAATCAGGAGCTCATTCGTCAGTCCATTGAAGAGACGTACACTGATGAAGAGATAGCAGAAACGATCCGCCTGAATCAGGCGACAGCCCGTAAAGCTTTAGATGAAGCATTTGAATCGGTGGATGTCCTGGTCACTTTAAGTAATTATTCAACTGTACTATATGCAGCTGCAGGCTATCCGGCGGTCACTGTGCCTGGTCACAAAAGATCGACAGGAGAGCCGGTCGGTGTCACACTTATCGGTAAAAACAAACAGGACGTCAAACTTCTAGAATGGGCCTATGCCTACGAGCAAAGTTTGATTCGCGAAGGCTAGTTTGTCTTTGAGGCAGTCAAGAGTTCTCTTGTTTTTATCCTGAAAAACTGAAGTTTAATGGCTAAGACTTATGATTTAATGAAGTGGCATCGGCGAGTTTGGGCTCGTCGGTGCCACTTTTCGTATTTGAGGGGATTAAATTTAGTGGTTGATGACAGACTCGCTGTACCTAAAAGTCTGACCTTGTTGTTTTGCCATTGAAATGACAAGGTCAGTAAATTTTAGTAATCGGGCTGGTCATTCAATACGGAAAATGACAGAGTCAAGTGGGTTGATGTGAGTGGGTCGACCTTTTACGGATACGGATGACAGACTGGACGCATACCAAAGCTGTGAGTCTGTCATTTCTAATTAAAAATAGCAAAGTGAATACTTTTTCTCTCGCGACTTTGTCATTTCGATCCGTAGATGACCAGGTCAGAAAAATTTAGTAGCTGAGTTCGTCATTTCTGACATTGGGACGGGGACAAGTGCTGACTCATTCAAGGTTTAGGCAGCGAGAACGACATCCCAATCTGAAAAATGTTCACTCGTGTGAGTAACTATATGTGAGCAAGACATTTCAGAAGGAAAAATGCTGGCTCAGCATTTTTTGTCCGATGAGTGCGACATTTTGCATTGAAAAATGTCGGCTGGCGCATCAATCGCTTCACCGGTACGACATTTGGAACTTGAAAGTGTTCACCCAAATTGAAATGTTCAGTGACTGCGACATTTCATTCACTATAGTGTTCACTCATGATTTTCACACTGCTCAAGCGAGCACTTAAAACCTAAAAAGCAGAAAGATTCAGGCATAGAACAATCAAATGCCTGAATCCCCATTGTAGTCGGGCGCGAAATATACTAGAATATATCAGTATGACAAATTGACTGAGCAGTCAGTCTTTTTTTGTGTCTATTAGAAAAATGCTAGGAGAATTGGATGAATAAAGAAACGGTAAGAGAAGCAAATTTATGGGAAGCACTGGTCGTGTTCGGGACGCTGATACTTATTATGGCTGTGTCGATCGTGGCTTACGGTGCAGACCCGCATATCCCGATGTTTCTGGGCGTGATCATCGCGACGCTCGTGTCGCTGCGCATTGGCTATAAGTGGAGCGCGATCGAAAAGTTCATGATCGACGGCATCAACCAGGCGATGCAGTCGCTGATCATTCTGATCGTTATCGGGATACTGATCGGTGTCTGGATCGTTTCGGGCGTCGTGCCGACGATGATCTCGTACGGCTTGAGTATCTTGTCACCGGGCTTTTTCCTGCCGGCAACGGTCCTGATTACGTCCATTACGGCCCTTGCGACCGGCTCATCATGGGGAACAGCCGGGACGATGGGTATCGCTTTGATGGGCATCGCCGCAGGTCTTGGGATCCCGGCACCGATGACAGCTGGAGCGATCGTTTCAGGGGCTTACCTGGGCGACAAGATGTCTCCGCTGTCTGATACGACGAATCTGGCACCGGCCATGGCTGGAACGGATGTCTTTACCCATGTGAAGTTTATGACAGTACCAACAGTCATTACTTACCTATTAAGTCTCGTCATCTTTTACTTTATGGGCCGTCCTTACGGGGGAGGCGAGACGAACCTTTCAGTCATTCAGGAGATCCAGTCAGGCATCGCCATCAACTTTTCAGTGAGTCCCTGGCTGATCCTGCCCCCGGTGATCGTCATCGTTGGTATCGCTATGAAGATTCCTGCCATCCCTGGGATCGTTTTGGGAATCTTGAGTGCTGCTGGGTTAGGCATGCTTATACAGGGCAACACGCTGGGTGAACTGATCGCTTCAGGAATGTCCGGCTACGTTAGTGACACCGGTATCGCGAATATCGATGAGCTTTTGACCAACGGCGGTCTGGAAGCGATGATGTACGCGGTCTCGCTCACCGTCATCGCTATGATGTTCGGCGGGATCGCAGAAAGCACGGGCATGTTGAAAATTCTTTTAGGCGTTATCCTGAAAAACGTTAGGTCGACGATCGGCTTGATCAGCGCAACGATGCTGTCGAGTTTGTTCAGCAATCTGACGATGCCCGAACAGTATATTTCGATCATTATTCCTGGCCGCATGTTCAAAAAGGCTTATTCAGAAAGAGGCCTTCATCCCAAGAGCCTGTCGAACGCCCTGGAGAGTTCAGGGACCATATCCTCGCCGCTGATCCCCTGGTCGACGTGCGGCGTCTTTATGGCGACGGCTCTAGGCGTACCAACGTTAGAGTATGCGCCTTATGCCGTTTTCAACTTGCTGACACCGGTCGTGGTGATCCTTCTGACATACATTGGCACAACTGTTGCTTACATGACTGAAGAAGAAAAGACAGTGATGGCAGAAAAAGCCACTGTTTAATTGAAGAATCATAAAGAAGAGTGACGATCCAGTAACATAGGATCGCCGCTCTTTTTTAATGTGTTAAGCTTTAAAGTATCAGTACGCCGGATCCGATGCTTTGAGTTCGCGTCTGAAAGAAACAGGCGCCTAGTACGGTGATGACGAACAACGAACCGTTGATGTCGCCACTGACTTCGACATGGTCGCCGGATGCAAAGGTCATACCGTTCACTTCGCCGTCGATACGAACATTATTGCCTGAGAAAAAAACCGGTCCGTCGAGTGTCGTGCCTTCCTGATGCGACTGCCTGACTTCGCGGTTGAACACATGAGGACGGGCAGATACGGTCCCGGCAAGGAAAACGAATGACAATAAAAAGAATAGGAGAACGGATAAACGTCTTCCTGCTGTAGTGCTTTTCATCTTCATTAAAAAGATCCCTTAACAAAGAGCAAATATGAGAGCTTGATATCAATGCAGCAAACAAGTCTGACACATGATTGATCACATAGATAAAATCACCGTCCTTAAAGTGAAATCTGTAGGAAATATTGGTAAAAATCTGTTCTTGAGTAAGTTGAAGAGTAAGAAATTTTTGCAATGAGGGTATTGAGAAGAATACCTAATAAAGATGGGGACTAGTAAACGTATAAGTTGAAAAGCAATGAGAGATGGTATTACGTCAATATCTTGGACACGATTTAAGAGAATTTCTTAATGAAACTTGGACCCGTTTTGAGGCCTCAAGGTTTCGGTAAACGTTCTAACCGCTGACGCTTTTTAGAGCATTTACCGAAACCATGAGGATAGCTAAAGACTTTCTATTTAACCGTCCTGTGGTTCCGTCTAACTTAAATGACTGCTTGATCTAAGTATGCTTGCTCAATGGCCAAGGGCGTTTGGTTCCCAAGTGCCGAGTGGATTCTCTTCCGATTGTAGAAGGCTTCAATGTATTGAAATAATTCTCTATAAGCCGTATCGAAATCAGGATAACTCTTTTGGTAAACTTCTTCCTTTTTTACGATAGAATGAAGGGATTCGATTACGGCATTATCGTGAGGACTCCCTTTCCGACTGAAACTATGACGAATCCCTTGTTTTTCTAGCGCAGATTCATACGCTTCGCTTGTGTACTGTGAACCAAGATCAGAATGGAGAATGAGGCCTTCGGCCGCACCGTATCGTTGGGTTGCCTTGGTTAAAGTATCTAAGACCAGATCCACAGTCATCTGTCGGCTAAATGACCAAATGGCTTTCCGTGAATATAAATCAAGGATCGTGGATAGATAACTCCATTCGTCTTTGCCTGTCCAGATGTAGGTGATATCCGTTACCCATACTTGGTTCATTCCAGTGGTAGAAAAATCTTGATTTAACAAGTTTACCCGATCGTCTGGCACAGGATTAGCGGACCTGTGTGGCCGCCATTTCTTTTGTGTAATGGAACGAACACCTTGTTTATGCATCAGTTTTTGAACACGTTTGAGACTACAGTCTTCGTTTTCATGAGTAACCAAGATTGCATGAATTTTCGGGGCACCATACACACGCCCACTTGATTCCCATATGCGTTCAATTTTTTCAAGGATACGCCGATTTTCACGATCTCTATGCGATTCCTCGCGATTAATACGTTCATAAAAACTTGAGCGTGGAATCTCAAACAATTCCAGTGTTCGCTTTAAATTGATGTCGTCTTTGATTGCGTTGAGTTCGAAAATAAAGTCATCGCGGTCTATTTTTGAGTGAACATGGCTAAGACCTTTTTTAGGATATCATTATCTGTCTTAAGACGGGCATTCTCTGCTTTGATTTTCTCGATATCTGCTTCAGAATACCCGGTTTTTTCATCCGTGGAATATTTTTTGATCCACCGATAAATGGTTTGTTCTGCTATGCCATGTTCCTCACTTAAAATCTTTACTGAATGACCATTTTCGTACAAACTGACCAGCGTTTTCTTATAGTCGACATCATAGGTTCTTCGATTTGACATCGATAGACACTCCTTTTCGATAGTTTATATTCTATCAAAACGTGTCCAGGATTTCATACTAACATCATAAATAAACGTTGGATATAATGAAGTTAGCCACCTAGACTAACAAAAAAAACACCATGTGAATTTCATGTTATATTGAAGTTACCGCTAACTCTCAATAGATAGGTTGAATTCACATGGCGCACTCTAACGATTACACATTAGTACGTAAAGGAAAACACTTATCATACGCAGAGAGGATTCAAAATGAAGAAGTGGTAAAAAATAGTGGTCTGAATAAAAGTGAAGATTCGTATATGGATTCAGCTGAGAAGTTCTTTGTAAATAATAGTATGTACATCTTTTGCATTGATCATCGTACTCTTTCAAATATTAACTAATGGTATCTTACTTCTACCGATGAACATCACCAACGTTATTCTTCAAAATAGTTACATTTTTATCCTTACCATAGGGATGCTTATACTGGTGCTGCTGGGTGATATTGATTTATCTGTTGGGTCTGTCTTAGCGTTCACAGGTGCGTTAAGCGCTGTGCTGATCATAGAGTACAATATTAATGTTTTCTTGGCCATCGTCATTTGTTTACTGGTCGGTTTACTGATTGGTGCATGGCACGATTTCTAGGTTGCTTATGTTAAAGTCTCGGCATTTATTGCTACGCTTGCTGGGCTATTGACTTTTAGAGGATTGACCATAGTTATCCTGGATGATCAGACCATATATTTTCTTATCCTAGAGCCTTCCAATTGATGAGTAGTGGCTTTTTGACTGACGCATTAACGGATAACCCGTTGATGCTGACTTTAGTCCGAGGTCTTGTTTTCGTTGCTTTATACGTCGGTATGTCAGTACGCAGTCGAATGAAAGATGTTAAGTTTGGTGCTGATACTTAAAGTAAATCGAAATTCATTTTCAAAGTGACAGCTTTTTAATTAGCACTTTTATGGATTTTCTACACATTTGGTAATTATGCTGGACTGCCAAATGTATTGGTTATTGTATCTGCATTAGGTTTGACAGCTAAATTTATAACGGATAGAACAACAGTAGGGCGTCATATTTATGCCATTGATGGTAACGAGAAAGCTGCAACTCTCTCAGGTATCAACACCAAGCGAGTGAAGTTCTGGACGTTCGCTTCAATGGGAGTTATGTCTGCTATCGCAGGCCTAGTCTACTCTGCAGGTTTAAATGCCGCTTCTGCTTCAGCAGGACAAGGCTGCGAATTAGATGCGATCGCTGCATGTTATATCCGTGGAGCATCCACTTCTGATGGTATTGGTACAGTGATCGTTGCCTTGATCGGTGCGCTAGTAATGGCATTACTAAACAATGGTATGTCTTTAATGGGTTCGGTGCTGACTGGCAACAAGCTATAAAAGGTTTAGTGCTGCTCTTTGCTGTTGCAGTTGACATCTACAAAAAAAACAAAAGTTAAAGTGTTAAGAATTAAATCATTCTTAAAAGAAGCTGAGATATCATTATCAGCTTCTTTTTTTGAAGAGGTTGAAAGTGGATCCGCATCAATTCACCCTATTATAAAAAAATATAAACGCAATTCATAAACAAGCCTTCTATCACTTAATACATAATAAGCTGATACAAGGCTTGTTTTAGTATGTATTTTGTATTTTATGATATAGTATAAAAAAAGAGTTCGATTGTGAATAAAACACAATGCGGCATTCTAATAAAAACATGAGGTGTAGGAGATAATCTGACAAAGATGGTAAGCCCTTTCATTAATTTGGAAGCGATTTACTCTTCTAATAAATACCAATACAAAATATACTATGTATAGAAGGAGGAATAAAGGTGTACTTATCGGAACGGTCAAAAAAAATATTACTATTATTATTAGCTGAAGAACAGATTTCGAGTTATGACGATTTAGCAAGACAGTTTAATGTTAGTGAGCGTACGATAAGATATGATCTGGAGGAAATAGATGACTATCTGATAGCAAAAAAACTGCCTCCTATCATCCGACAAACTAAAATAGAAGTTTCCCTTGAAAAATCTAACAACACTTTTGATAAACTGAGAGAACTTTCTAAAGATTATGAAAACGACATAATTTACCATCTACCTGAAAATCGCAAACATATAATATTTTTGGAAATTCTATTGTCTAAGGAACTGGTCGATATCGATTTACTGATGACAAAATGCAATGTCAGTAGAAGCTCTATTGTTGGAGATATAAGAAAACTTCGAAAAATACTTAAATCTGACTCGATCGAGATCGAATACACAACATCCAAAGGTTACTTTTTCAGTGGAGACGAGCAAAATATTAGAAAAATAGGTAAGAAAGTCATCAGATTAAATGCGGATGAACTAAATTTAAGTCAACAGCGTCTGGCGAATGATTACCTTACTACTTCAGGAGATATCGTTCTCAGCGTCATTGAACATTTTATTTCTAAAATTGAAAAAGACGTGAACAAACAATATTCAGATATATCATTCAACCACATTGTTTGTGGACTATTGATAGCGGTCTCTCGAATTCAAGCGGGTAAAACTTTGACAATGAGTTCCTCGACAGCTTCTTTTTCCCAGGAGTATCAAAGTATCAATAAACACAGCATCCAGCTTGAAAAAGAGCTCAATATCGGAATTAATAATTCAGAGAAAAAAGCATTTGAACAACTGTTTTTAGAAAGTTCACTCATAAAGGCAGAATCGGTTATTGATGATAACTGGATCGATTTGAATCTTTTCATCATTGAATTTTTAGACAAGATCAGTCGCTCGTTAGGGTTGCCTCTTAACGAAGAGGAAGATTTATTCAGAGCGTTAGCCTTGCATTTAGGGCCGGCAATTAATCGTGTAAGAAATGAAACACCATTAAAGAATGAAGTGATCGAGTATATCCAAACAAATTATGAAGAAATATTTCTAAAAGTAAAAGTAGTCCTCGATAAAATGGGAAATAAAAACGACTTGATGTTTACTGCGGATGAAGTGGGTTTTGTAACTATTCATATTGCTTCATTTATTGAAAAGAACGAATTGACGAGTAGAAATAAATCCATTTTGCTCGTCTGCAATTATGGTATAGGAACAACGAAATTGTTAGAGACGTTATTATCTAAGCAGTTTGATTTTAATATAAAAGGGACATTTTCTTTAAGGGAACTAAATCAGAGTCTCATAGATAATACTGGCGCTGATTTTATTATTTCAACACTCCCGATCAAAGAACACTATTCGGTTCCGGTCATTGTTGTCTCGCCAACGTTATCAGTAAGAGACAATAAAAAACTTAGGAAAATCGAAGACATAAAAAAAGAGAATAGAACCGCTCAATATTTGACGGAAAGAAAGGGTGAAATGATCATGTTAAAAGATTTATTGATTGAAGAAACGATTGAATTAAATGTTGAAGCAGATAATTGGAAAGAGTCTGTAAGAAAAGGGGGCGAACTCCTTATAAGAAGTGGAAAAATTGAGGAGACGTATATTCATGCTATGATCAAATCAGTGGAAGAATTAGGACCCTATATAGTTATAGCCCCTGGGATTGCAATGCCTCACGCCAGTTCTAAAGAGGGGGTTTCTGAAGTCGGCTTGAGCTTGATGACGCTGAAAGAACCTGTGAACTTTGGACATCCAGATAATGATCCCGTCAGCATCGTCATTTGTCTGGCTGCGACCGATCATAATTCTCATCTTAGCGCATTAAAGGACCTCATGGGATTTTTGAATGAACCTGGGTTTATAGATCTACTAAAAAATGGTTCAAAAAAAGAAATCATTGATGAAATCAACAGAGAGGAGAAATAATGGACTACAGTGTAGAAATAGATAAACGTTTAAATATTTTTAATGATTTAAATGAAGACGTTTACAAAAAGATGAAGCGATTTACAGATATTATGTACTCTTCAATAAAAAGCGGCAATAAAATCATGACTTGTGGTAATGGAGGGAGTGCTGCCAATGCTCAACATATAATAGGGGATATCATTGGGAGGTATAAAATCGAGCGACAGGCATTTGCCGGTTTAAGTTTGACTGTTGATCCAAGTGTAATGACTGCAACAGGAAATGATTATGGATATGATGAAGTCTTTGCCCGTCAAGTTGAAGGATTGGGTAAAGAAGGGGATGTGCTTATTGTTTTATCCAGCAGCGCCAATTCTTCAAATATTATAAAAGCAGTAACAGCAGCTCGACAGAAGGGAATAACAACAATCGGTGTTCTAGGAAATAATGGGGGTGAGATAGAAAAACTGATAGATCAAGCAATTATATTCAATTTTAAGGATTCAGATTTAGTAGAAGAAACAGCGATGGCACTATTTCATATCATTTTGATGGATCTAGAAAAACAACTTACAAAATAGGAGGAAATAAAAATGAAAATTTTAACAGTGTGCGGTATGGGTTCAGGGTCAAGTTTGATCATGAAAATGAATGTTGATAGTATTCTTGAAGATGAAGGGATCGACGCAGAGGTAGAGGCAATTGATCTGGGATCGGTTGGTGGAAATAAAGCTGATTTAATCGTTTCTACTCAGGAGCTTGAAAGCAAGCTGGAAGATTATGATACTAAGAAAATATTTATCAATAACATCGTAGATAAAGAGGGCTTAAGAACGAAATTACTAGAAGTTTTGAAATAAAAAATTAAAGGAGGAGCTAATAAATGAATTTTATCTACAGTTTTTTCAATCAACCGGCCATTATCATTGGTCTTATATCGCTCATAGGGTTAGTCGCATTAAAAAAACCACGAGGTAAGATAGTCAATGGAACCTTGAAAACAGTTATTGGATTTCTGATTTTGTCTGCTGGTGGTGGGATAATCTCAGATGCACTTTCAACGTTAGGACCGGCATTTGAGAATGCGTTTAACGTACAAGGAGTCATACCTGCGAATGAAGCTGTCATAGGTATAGCAGAAAATCTTCTTGGTACTGAAATGAGTCTTATTATGGCATTTGGATTCGTTGTGAATATTTTGATTGCAAGATTTACGAATATAAAATATATTTTCTTATCTGGTCACCATGTGTTGTTTATGGCGGCATTGTTGGCGGCTGTTCTCGGTACGGCCGGCTTCGAAGGAGTAGAATTGATCGCAGTTGGCTCATTCTTATTAGGCTCTTTCATGTCGATTTCTCCTGCAATCGTGCAACCGTTTTATCGTGAAGTGACTGGTCACGACGACATAGCTATGGGTCACTTTAATGCCTTGACCTATGCACTTGCCGGTTTGATCGGGAAATGGTTCGGGAACAAGGAAAAGTCTACTGAAGATTTAAAAATCCCTGAAGGACTTGGATTCTTTAGAGATAACACTATTTCTACCGCTGTTGTCATGACACTTATATACGTTCTGACATTCCTATTTGCAGATGCTGCTGTCATTAATGAAATGTCTGGTGGCGATAACATTATTATGTTCGCTATCGTTCAGGCGCTGACATTTACAGCTGGTTTTGTTATCGTACTCCAGGGTGTACGTATGATGCTTGCAGAAATCGTACCTGCTTTCAAAGGTATATCAGAAAAACTGGTTCCAAATTCCAAACCTGCCTTAGATGTTCCAGTAATCTTCCCTTACGCACCTAATGCAGTATTAGTTGGTTTCGTTTCATCTGTGGTTGGTGGCTTTATTATGTTCCTCTTACTACCATTGTTTAACTTACCAGTGATTATTCCTGGGTTGATCCCACTCTTCTTTGTAGGAGCTGGTGCGGGTGTACTTGCTAATGCTACTGGCGGACGTCGAGGAGCCATAATTGGTGGGATAGTGAATGGACTATTGTTGATTCTACTTCCAGCTATTTTACTTCCACTACTAGGAGAACTTGGTTTCTCAAACTCAACATTTGGAGATGCGGACTTCGCATTCGTAGGAATCGTTATCGGTTACTTCTTCGAATGGTTCGGTAAACTAGGTATTTATGCAATAGTTTCAGCTATAGCGGTTTACTTTACAATTTCAATTATAAGAAAACCTAAAGAAATCAAGCTTAGTGGAGATAAAGTATCATAGGAGGATATAGAATGAATAATGAAAATGATCGTTTGGCTATTAATACATTAAGAACACTAGCTATGGATGCTGTTGAAGAAGCACAGAGTGGTCATATGGGGTTGCCTCTTGGGGCAGCTCCCATGGCCTATGTCTTATGGAAAAACCATCTTAACATTACGCCGGAACAACCTGATTGGTTTAACCGTGATCGCTTTATTCTTTCGGCAGGACATGGTTCGATGCTGTTATATGGTCTACTTCATTTGACTGGCTTCGATGTATCTATTGAAGATATAAGAAATTTCAGGGAAATAGATAGTCTGACACCAGGCCATCCCGAGTACCATCACACTGAAGGTGTAGAAGCGACTACGGGACCTTTAGGCCAAGGATTAGCTATGGCTGTAGGAAAAGCTTTAGCTGAAAAAAAATTGGCGTCACAATTGAACAAAGATGGGCGCAATATCTGTGATTACTATACGTATGCTTTATGCGGAGATGGTGATCTCATGGAGGGAGTGAGTCATGAAGCGATTTCTTTAGCCGGACACTTGGGATTGGATAAATTGATCGTGCTATATGACTCAAACCAATCATCCTTAGATGAACAACTTACAGCTTCTTTTAGTGATGATATTCAAAAAAAGTTTGAAGCAGTTGATTGGCAATATTTATATGTTGATGACGGGAATGACCTAGAGGGAATCGACGAAGCAATAACTGAAGCAAAAAAAGCGTCTAAACCAACCGTAATAGAAGTTAATACGGTTATAGGTTATGGGTTGCCTGACATTGCTGGATCACATAATGCACACAGTGATCCAGTGGGGCCTGAAAATGTAAATCTGGCAAAAGAAGCTTTAGGATGGGGATTCAAAGATGCTTTTTATGTTCCAGATGATGCATACAAAGCTTTTTCTTCATTAAAGCAGAGAACATCAGAAAAGCTAACTGATTGGAAAGAAAAAGTTGAAAGATTAAAGACCGAAGATAGTCAACTCTACGAGAAATTTGAGCGTATCAATAATCCCCCGGAGAATTATGCTGTAGGGCATTTAATGCCTGTTTTTAAAGATATCGACAAAAAAATATCCACCCGTGTTGCTTCAAGTCAGATAATGAACGCAATCAGCGATGAAATCCCAGAGTTAATAGGCGGATCGGCTGATTTAAGTAAATCAACAAAGACCACTATCAATGCCTCAACGTCGATCACTAAAAATGACTTTTCAGGTCGGAACATTTATTTTGGAGTACGTGAATTTGGAATGGCAGCAATTGCTAATGGACTTGCATTAAGTCATTTTGTACCGTTTGTTAGTACCTATTTTACTTTCTCAGATTACATGAAACCAGCTATGCGTTTATCGGCTTTAATGGGGCTCCCGGTCATCTATATCTTCACGCATGACAGTATTGCTGTCGGGAAAGATGGACCGACCCATCAGCCGATCGAACAGTTAGCAGCGCTCCGGTCAATGCCGAATATGCAAGTGATCAGACCAGCTGATGGTAATGAAACAGCCGCAGCTTGGGAGATTGCATTGAATTCAAGGAAAACACCTACAGCTTTAGTATTAGGAAGACAAGATGTTAAAACCATCGATCTACCCCCAGAAGAAGTAAGGAATGGGACAAAGAAAGGTGGGTATATCGTCCACAGCTCATCAGAACCAGATGGCATACTAATTGCTACAGGCTCAGAAGTCGAATTGGCTATAGAGGCTAAAGCAGCACTTTATAGAGAAGGTATTCACGTAAACATTGTAAGTATTCCTAGTTTTGATTTGTTCGAGAAACAGTCAAAAGAGTATAAGCAAAGTGTTTTACCAAAAGATGTGACCAAACGATTAAGTATTGAAATGGGCTCTTCATACGGATGGAAAACATACGTAGGAGATGAAGGAGAAAGTTTAAGCGTAGATTCATTTGGACTTTCGGGAGAACCTGGTGACGTTATTAAACGTTTTGGCTTTACTGTTGATAATATTGTGTCAAGATTCAAACAATTGTAATTAATAGGAGGGTAGTAATGTCGTTCACTGATTTCATGGATGAATACAGAAAAGAGTACCTTCAAACTTTACTAGCTCTGGATGCTGAAACAATTGAAAATATCATGAATGCATTAATAAAAGCGAGAGACAATAATCATGCCATCTATGTACTGGGAAATGGGGGGAGCGCAGCCAGTGCAAGTCACTGGGTGTGTGACTTCAATAAAGGAACAAATAAAGAAGGACGACCTAGGTTCAAGATGATGTGTCTTTCGGATAACATACCCATTGTCACTGCTCTAGGAAATGATATTTCTTATGATGACATATATGTTGAACAATTAAAGAATTTTCTTTTGCCTGGGGATGTAGTGATCGTATTGTCTGTTTCAGGAGCATCAAAAAATTTAGTTAAAGCTGTTCATTATGGAAATGAACACGATGCTGAAACGATCTCGATTATTGGGAACTATAATGGTGGATTGATAGAAATGACCAATGAAACATTGGTCGTACCATCTGAAAATTACGGTATTGTTGAAGATGTTCATATGTATTTGGCACACGTGATCTCTCAATATTTATATGAGAAAGAATGAGTGTATGTAATAACTAAACAAAATGAGCACACGGGTCATTATGATCTAGTGCTCATTTTAATATTGCTCTAAAATCGTCTCTACAGTAATAGAGACGGCTGTTTTTTTATATATTAATTTCTCTGTGCAGATAGACTATACATACAGATTGAAAGAGTGCAGCTCATTTGGTGAAATAGAGATTTCTCCTGTAATTTTCTTGTAACAACCGATATAATGTATAGAACAAGGGTATGCGAACAAGATTTTTGAAACGGTTAACTTTTATAAATATAACTTTTAAAAAACTGATGCCATGCATCTGATTGGGGAGGATATAACAATGAACGGTAACCAAGGAAATAACATCATCAAAGGCAACACATACCGCTTCACTGTTTTAACAAACAAACTTCTGCGTATGGAGTATTCCAAAGACGGTATTTTTGAAGACCGTCCGACACAGATCATAAAGAATCGGGATCTAGGCGATGTGGACTTTGAACTTAAGGAAACACACCAGATGATCGAGATCATCACGGACTCGTTTCACCTTCGCTACATGAAGGAAAAAGAGTTTTCACCAAAGAACTTGTCGATCGATGTTAGATACAACTATACGAACTATACGAACAGATGGTACTTCGGCCAGTACATCCCGACGCTTAAAGGGGCGTTGCGGACCGTCGACAAGGTGGACGGGGAAGCACCGCTGGAAGAGAGTATCATTTCTAAATATGGCTACGCCACACTGGATGACTCGAAATCCTTTGTCTTTGATGAGAATGAGGATATCAAAGTGAAGAATCACACGCAGACGGATATGTACTTTTTTGCTTATGGTAGAGAGTATTTGAAAGCCGTTCAGGACTTTTACCGACTGTCCGGCCACCCGCCGCTACTGCCGCGCTATGCCTTGGGCAACTGGTGGAGCAGATATTGGCGTTATACGGAAGAGAGCTACCTGAAGCTGATCGATAAGTTTGAAGAAGACGACATCCCGCTGGCAGTGAGTGTCATCGATATGGACTGGCACCTCACAGACGTGCCTTCAAAGTATGGAAGCGGCTGGACCGGTTATACCTGGAACAGAGAACTGTTCCCTAATCCCGAACGTTTCTTGAAGAGGCTGCAGGATAAAGGACTGGCTGTGACTTTGAATGTTCATCCAGCGGACGGTATCCGGGCTTTTGAAGAACAGTATGAGGTTGTTGCGGAAAAGCTTGATCTCAATACAGCGATCGAAGAACCGGCCCATTTTGACTTGATGGATGACGACTTCAGACAGGTCTATTTCGAGGACGTCCATCATCCTATGGAAGAACAGGGCGTCGACTTCTGGTGGATCGACTGGCAGCAGGGCGAATTCAGCAGTAGCGACATCGATCCCTTGTGGCTCTTAAATCATTATCACTTTAAGGATATGAAAGAACGAGGCAAAGATGGCTTGATCCTGTCACGTTACGGAGGACCGGGCAGTCACCGTTATCCCGTCGGTTTTTCGGGTGATGCGATCATCACCTGGGACTCGCTGCGGTTTCAGCCTTACTTGACTACGACGTCTTCTAATATCGGCTACACTTGGTGGAGCCACGATATCGGGGGGCATTTTAAAGGCTACAAAGATGAAGAGCTGACCTTACGATGGT
This sequence comes from Marinilactibacillus piezotolerans, assembly GCF_900114235.1. GTDB lineage: Bacteria > Bacillota > Bacilli > Lactobacillales > Carnobacteriaceae_A > Marinilactibacillus > Marinilactibacillus piezotolerans. The sequence continues at coordinate 18,870 of NZ_FOSJ01000039.1, forward strand.
TCCAGTTCGGCGTGTTCAGCCCCATCAATCGTCTGCATAGTTCCAACAGTGCCTTTTCAAGCAAGGAACCCTGGAAGTACAGCATCGGAGTAAGAAACAATATGACCGAGTTCCTGCGTCTTCGTCATGCCCTGATCCCATATCTCTATACGCACAATGTAGAGAACAGCGAGAAAGGCATCCCGGTCATTCAGCCGGTCTACTACAAGTATCCGCATGAGGAATCGGCATATAACATCAAAAACGAGTACTTCTTTGGAAGCGAACTGCTCGTCCTGCCGGTAACAAGCAAAAAAGATGAAGAAACACTTCATGGCAGCGAAGTTTTCTATTTCCCTGATGGACACTGGTTTGACGTGTTCTCCAACTTTAGATATAAAGGACAGTCTGAACTTAAACTCTTCAGAGATGAAACGACGATCCCAGTCTTCGCCAAAGAAGGCAGTATCGTCCCTCTTGATCCGATGCCGGCTGAAACTGATGCCCACGCGCTTCCAAAGGACTTGGACTGGCTGATCTATCCTGGAGCCAGCAACCGCTTTGAACTCGTCGAAGACGCCGACCATCAACGAGCGTTGACTATTTTTGACTTGGATCATTCCGAGCAGAAACTGTCTATTCATGTAGAAGGTGAGAAGGGCATGCTGCCTGAAGAACGAAAACACGTCATTCATTTCAATGCTTCAAACGAAGTGAAGATACTGGACGTGGAGAACGGCGAAGTCGAAGCATTTGCGTTCGACAAAAAATTGAACCGGACCTCGGTGACGCTTAAGCCAGAAGGCAGCGGAGTTCTGACAGTAATGTTCGACGGTTTCAACCCGGTCGAGCAGCAGGATATCAGTGAAGAGCTGTTCAAACGTCTGGATAAAGCCCAAGTCGGCTATTTCCTGAAAGACGACCTATTGAATGCCTTTAACAGTGACTTGTCAGATTTTAGTTTGCTTGCGCTGATCAATGAACTGGAAGAAGAAAAGCTCAGTCAGTCACTGTTTGAATTGCTTTATATCAAAAACAGCTGATTAGGAAAATCAGAGACTTATTATTTAAATTATGATTGAAAAGAAAGGAGGGGGGAGAAAATCGGTTCTCTGTCAAACATACTAAGATTAGTAGTGTAATATCCACGACGGTGGATATGTGTAGTGACCCCCAAATGTTAGACTTACTCGGAGTGGAGAAATCCACTCCGCTTTTTTTATATAATTGAAAAACTTCACGCTTTTTTTTGATACGCTTTTCGGTATGCTATCGGACTCATCCAATTTAATTTCTTTTTCATACGCTTTTGATTGTAATAGTCAATAAATCTTGTAATCGCTTGTTCAAGTTCTTCGTAGCTATAGAAGATTCTTCCATGGTAAATTTCTTGTTTTAATAAACTGAAGAAATTCTCCATTGGAGAATTATCCAAACAGTTTCCTTTTCGGGAGAAGCTTTGAAAAATCTTATGCTTTTT
>NZ_FOSJ01000086.1 GCF_900114235.1 Marinilactibacillus piezotolerans
TTCATCACTTAACAGGTGAAACAATAAAAGTATCATAGTGCCTGCCATTAGGCAGTGTTTCCACGATTCAAGCAAAAGTATGAATTATCTAGGATGTCAATAAAATATTATAATTACTTATGCTAATTCGACATCAGCTGGTCTATTTTCACAATTGCATTATTCATCTTGATAAATTGCCCTTTACGATGTGCTTCTTTGACATCCATCAGTAAAGTCATAATTACATACCAATTAATTCTTTTAAGAAATGATTCTGATATTTCATGGTCATATTCATTCAACCAGTCATTCCATTGTTTTTTTTCAATATAACGACTAAATAGCTGTCCGATATCATAAGCTAAATCCGCAAGAATAGCTGAATCCCAGTCCACTAGATACAATTGGTCCTCTTCAGATAGTAACCAGTTTTTTCTAGAAACATCTCCATGACATACACTTATTTCTGAATCCTTGATGATTTCCAGTTTTGTATCAACCAACCACTTATACGCCTTTTTTAACTGAGGATGTTCTGCTAAGTCTTTTGCAAGTCCTGATTTATACTCTGTCAGCAAATCTTTAGGATGGATTGATCGTCCGCCTACTCTCTGAAGCATTCGTTTCAAACTTTCAGACTGATGGACTTTTTTCAGTATCTTAGCAACTCTAGAAGAATGCATCTCATCTTTGAAAAGATTTCGACCATTGCACCACTCTTGTGCAGTAAGAACATCTCCATTACCTATTCTTTTAGTCCATATCAATTTAGGAGAAATACCTTCTAAAGAAAGAGCAGCTAAAAAAGGAGAAGAATTGCGTTTTAAAAACAACTTTTCTTCATCCTTTGTGCCCATATAAGCTTGTCCTGTATCCCCGCCGATCGGGTGTAATTTCCACCCCGTTTCTCTCTCTAACTCCATACCCACTCAATCCTTTTATCCATAATTACTTATTTCACTTTCCTGTCCTGAATCTCTTCTCTATTGTAGAAAGAATTCATGGACTCGTCAAGCGGATAGATGTTCTTTTTTATAATCTAAATGCAATTCTATTGATGTACAAAAGAACCTTTAGTATGTAGCTCGTTGAGATATAGACTGTTTTTTATAAACGATCTATACCTTTCCACAAACTTGTTCAATTTCTTCCTGAAAAGCTTTTGCCAATTTTTGAGTTACTTGTCCTATTTGACCATTATTAACTGCATAACCATTAATAGTATGAATAGGCATAACTTCTATTGTAGTACTAGAACAGAACACTTCATCTGCTTCATTTAATTGCTCTAATGTAAAGGGCTCTTCCTTAACTTCAATTCCTAATTTTTTTGCACATTTCAACCATACAATCTTTGTTACGCCCGGTAAGATTAAATTGCTGTCTGGATGAGTATAGATCGTTCCATTTTTGACTATTGCTACATTTGAAGCCGAACATTCTGTGACAATTCCATCACGATGTAAAATTGCTTCTTCAGCATTTTTTTTGTGAGCTTCATGCTTTGCCATAATATTTCCAAGTAAACTGATGGATTTGATGTCACATTTCAGCCAGCGAATATCTTGCTCGATAATTGTTTTAATACCTGTACTGATTTTTTCTGCATCTCTTGGTACTACTGTAATATTTCCTGTTATCGTTGGTAAAACACTAAGATCTGGATAAACATGATTACGAGGAGAAGCAATACCTCTAGTAACTTGTAAGTATAGATTACCTGTATCTACTTCACTTTCTTCTAGTAACTGAATCATCAGGCGTTTCATCTTATCTTTTGTCTGTGGAATCGCCATTTCGATTTTACTTGCACTCGTATATAAACGCTCGATATGCTCATCTATACAAAAAAACTTACCATTATATGCTCTCACGACTTCATAGATTCCGTCCCCAAATTGGTATCCTCTATCTTCAGGGTCGATTTTCACTTCTTCTCTTTCGACTATTTGACTATTCCAGATTACTTTCATGTCTTCTCCTCATTTCTAAAATTAAAATTATTCCATTTTTCTTAATCTTCTTGGCAGGTAATAAATAGTAAATCCATAAATAAATATTAAACTTCCAATAAACATAATTCCACTACTCGACATTTCTTGTGTAAGATTAACTCCAATAAAAATAATTGCCACAATACTCAAAATTTCGCCTATCAATCTCTGGATGGATTTTATTTTACCAGTCTCTTTGACCGGGTACAATTGAAAATAAAAATTTTGCTTAAATTGTTGATAGATCGGTATAAGTTGAAATCCAATCAAGTATAAGAATAAAATTGTCAATATTAATTTGATTATTGTGCCTGGAATAAATAAAATCAATAAAATTCCAATTAATGTTAACCTTAAAACTAGTCCACTGTAAGACTGGTTTCGATAAAAAGAGCGTACAATGTAATAATAGTGAGGATCTTTATTTTTTCTTGACTGGATTTCAATCCATTTATCTAACCACTTTAATCTATTTGGATGCTGTTCAATAAAAGAGACTTCAGTAAACAAATTAATAAATCGATAAATTTTTTGTAGTCTGTTCTCTTCTTTTTCAATAATAATAGTCCATTGCAGACTTTTATCGTTACCATAAAATCTCTTTAGGTAGAAAGTACCCGCCAAAACTAATAAAACTGCTAAAATCAACCCGCTATATAGATTCACAAATATACTGAAAATCATTCCGACAGCGCTTAAGATTTTGACAATGCTGATCATTAGTCTGCGTTTGCCATGATCTTTCTCTAAAAATGCTGAATATTGAACTCTAAGATCAAAATACTTCAGTAATAAAACAGTCGCTAAAAATACTGGCCAGTTACTAAATTCAATCTGCAAAGTTACAACTAATAATGGCATGGCAGCAGCTGAAACAAATGATAGTGGAATAGCTAAAAGTATAAAACTTTTCCAGACGTTCTTTTCTAGAATTTTTTTAACTTCTTGTTCAAGAGGCAGTAAAAAGACAACATCTGCTGCCTGCATCAGCGTCGCTATAGTTCCAGTAGATATTACTAAAGTCATAATCATAACTAAAATAATTCTGGGTAGAACAGCTCCCTCACTGAGCGTTTGTACATAGTTAGAGTAACCAAAACCTCCCGCGCCCAACAACAGGAGTAAAGCTAGAACAAAGTGATCATTTAATACATACTTCATATATCTAGAAAGTTGTTTCTGATATATTGCAGTCCTTTGTTTAAAAAGTGAAATGACTGTCATATTATAAACCCTTCTTCATCTGCCAATTGTGCATACATCTCATCCAGGCTGGCTCCAGGCATCTTAAAATGTTTTCTTAATTGAGATAATGTTCCCTGAGCATAAATTTCTCCATTATGAAGAATAACAAACGCATCACAGATTTTTTCTGCATTAGTTAGTACATGCGTAGACATTAAAATAGAAGCTCCTTGCTGTTTTTTTTCATCAAGCAGCTTTAAAAAGTCTCTGATTGCTAATGGATCTAACCCTAAAAAAGGTTCATCTATGACATAAAGGCTAGGATCAATAATAAATGCACAGACGATCATCACTTTCTGCTTCATTCCTTTAGAAAAATCCGATGGGAACCATTCCAGACGATCATCCAATCGAAATAACTTTAAAAGGGGTTCTGCTTTTCTATGTGTTTTGTCTATATCCAATCCATACGCCATTGCTGTGATTTCAATGTGTTCTTTTAACGTTAACTCATCATATAATACAGGCGTTTCTGGTATAAACCCTATACTTTGTCTGTATAATGTACTATTCATATGAATTGTTCTGTCATTTAAAAATATTTGTCCTTCAAACGGCTCTAAAAGACCCATAATATGTTTGATTGTCGTACTTTTTCCAGCACCATTTAACCCTATCAAGCCAACTAATTCTCCATCTTCCACATTGAAAGAAAGATCTTTTAAAATTGGCTTTCTAGTATACCCACCTGTAATATGTTCTATTCTTAAACTCATTTAAAATATCCTTCCTAACATTGTTCCTTATATTTTACCACAAGTATGAAGAGACAGAAGGAAGTTTTATGCTTCTTTTTATCAAAATATGCTCTTCTATGATAAACTAGAATAGATTAGAATGATAGAATAAAGATAGTAAGTAAGGTAGGAGGAATAAATATGACAGATAATGTTTTTGCCAAAATTGTTGCTGGTGAAATACCAGCCAGAAAAATATACGAAAACGAACATGTTATAGCAATTATGGACTTATCACAAGTGACTAAAGGACATACATTAGTCATTACAAAAAAACAAGTTCGTAATATATTCGATTATGATGAAGAATTGGCATCGAATGTGTTTGCTGCGATTCCTAAAATTGCAAAAGCTATAAAGAATCATAATCCAGAAGTTAAAGGATTAAATATTTTAATGAACAATGAAGCTGTTGCATCTCAAACAGTTTTTCATAGTCATATTCATTTACTTCCGCGATATGGAGAAAATGACGGGTTCGGCTTGAAATGGGAAGATCATTCAAGTGACTATACATCTGAAGAGCTCGATGATATCAAAGCAAACTTAATCAAGGCATTGGAGGGCGTAAAATGAAACACTTATTATTAGGTACTTTAAGTGGAATAGTACTAGGCGGAGTATATGGACTCCTAAAAACACCTAGATCCGGCAAAGAAAACCAAGATATGTTAAAGAACTATATCGATGACACAACTGACCATGTAAAAGATGTAAATGAAAAAGTAGGAGATCTGAAAAGTGCAATTCAGAATTTAACTGATGAAGGAATGAAGTTGCAAACTGAATTTATGACAGATATTCAGCAACTTTCTAATGAATATATATATGAAGCCCAACCTAGATTAGAGCGCATTAAACGTAAAGCAGACAAAATCAATAAGGATATCGAAGTAGCTACTGTCAATATTAAGAGTACAACAACTAAATAAATAAAAAGAGAGCAGCCCTAGTTAACTGAACTGACCCTTGTCAAGTAGACAATAAAATAATAAAAAATCTATATGGCAACCTGATACCGAAATTCCATCGGTGTTAGGTTGTTTTTTGTTTCTTGTAAACGTTCGAAATTATAAAATTCCATGTATTCATCAATATCTTTAATGAGTTCTTGATATAGAGTGTACTCCTTCAAATGATACGATTCGCATTTGTAGTGCCCAAAAAAGCTTTCCATTGGTGCGTTATCAATACATTTCCCCACTCTAGACATACTACGTGTAATTCCAGCTTCTGTCGTGATTTGACGGTACTGTTTAGAGGTAT
>NZ_FOSJ01000022.1 GCF_900114235.1 Marinilactibacillus piezotolerans
CATCACTTGGTCGTCCAAAGAAAGACCAAACCAGAGACAAAGAAATCGAATATCGCGATAATGCAGATCGTGTAGAAGTTGAGCGCGGCTTCAGTTTACTGAAGCGTTGTTTCGGTATGGAAAATATCCGCACCAAACTCCGCGAAACTACCTTGACTACGATTGCCTTATCCGTCATTGCGATGAATGTAGATAACATTAATCGCAATCGCTTGCGCTCTTTTTTTGGACAACTGAAAAATCGGAAAAAAAGCTGTTTAGTTCTATTGAACTTTTCTCCATTTCAAATTAGCCCAATTGTTCAGTAGGCATTATATAAAGCATTCATAATTTCCGTGGCTCGAACAATAATTGGAGTAGTAATGCATACCGCATTAACAGCTATGGTTGCGTATGGAATGAGTAGACGAAATCTAATTGGTCGGAAATTTTATATGAATATGGGGATTATGACAATGTTTGTGTCAGGCGGAATGATCCCTACTTTTCTGTTATTTAAACAGATGGGTTTATTAAATAACTTTTGGGTTTATATATTACCATTTCTATTTTCTTTCTATGATATGGTTATTTTAATGAACTTTTTCAGAAATATACCATACTCTCTAGAAGAATCTGCGATGATGGATGGAGCGAATCCTTTTATAATATTTGTAAAAGTTATTCTTCCTCTATCGTTACCAGTATTAGCTACAATTGCCCTTTTTCATGGAGTTTTCCAGTGGAATGATTATATGACAGCCAATATTTATGTCGATGATCGCAGTTTATATCCGTTGCAAATGCTACTATTTAGAATTGTTTCTGAAAATCTTTCACCAGCAGTTTCGACTGGAACAAATGTTGTACGGAACACAACATCACAGTCGTTACAATTAGCTACTATGGTTGTTACAACCGTACCCGTAGTCATTATTTATCCATTTTTACAAAAATATTTTATCCAAGGTATGACACTTGGATCAGTAAAAGAATAACAAAGGAGATTATGATAATGAGTAAAAATAAAATTGTTAAATTAACAGGTATGATGTTTTTAAGTATTCTGGCTTTAGCAGGTTGTGGTGAGTCTTCAGAGGGAACCTCTCAAGGAGAAGAAGCGTTGGAAGAGTTACCTGAAGCTAGATTTGAAGTGGATGAAGCAACTCCAAGCTGGGAACAAGACACCGATCACCCGGCCCAATTAAAGTGGTACGTCAATTTTGATTGGTATGCTCAGCCAGGGTGGGGAGCAGATACTGTAACAAAAAAAATTAAAGAAGATATGAATATTGATGTTGAATTTATTTCAGGGAACGATGAAAATTTAAATACCATGCTAGCAGGTGGGGATCTTCCAGATATAATGACGTTTGATAAAAATTTGTCAGCTGCAAGCGAAGCACCCAAATTTGCTTTACCACTAAATAAATTAGCAGAAAAATATGATCCTTACTTTATTGAACATGCTGCTAAGCCAGAAACTTTACAATGGTACACATTAGATGATGGTAATATATATGGCTACCCAAGCTTCTCAGCAACTAAACAAGATTATGAAGACGGAAATGTAGTTGGCGATCAAGTATTTATTGTTCGAAAAGATATATATGAAGCTATTGGTAGTCCGGACATGTCAACTCCAGATGGTTTTATAAGTGCATTAGAAAAAGCTCATGAAAAATATCCAACTTCCGATGACGGAGCACCACTTGTGCCATTTGCCTCTACAGCATTGGATATTACTAACGGTGGGGATGGAGCTTATGGAGGAACATTACAAGATTTTCTTAGCATAGACCCAACAGTAAATAATGAATATAACGATCGTGATTCTAATGAAGAATATATTGAATGGATTGAAACATTCCGTAAGGCATATAACAAAGGTTTTATCACAAATGACCAGTTTTCTGATAATGATAATACAATGAAAGAGAAGTTAGGACAAGGTCGATATTTTGCATATTTACATTCTAATACAAAAGGGTTAAATGAATTTATGTCTGATAACAATGCGAGAAATCCAGAACAGACGTATATAGCTATTGATGGACCTAAAAACTCTAGCGGGGAAGATTCCACGTTTACCGGAGGAAATATTGGTGGTTGGACACAGACTTTTATTACGACTTCAACAGAAGAACCGCAAAAAGCTATGGAACTATTAACTTATTTAGCCAGTGAATACGGAACAATGGTTTCTACTTTTGGTATTGAAGGTGAAACATATGAGCTAGTCGATGGTAAAGTAGAATATTCTAAAGAAACTGAAGAACTACGAAATTCTGATATCGCACGCTTTGACAAAGAAGTTGGACTAGGGTCATATTGGTTCGTTGGAAACGATAATTATGCTATTGAGATGGGGCAAAAACCAGCTACATCTATTCGTCAAATGGTAGACTGGGCTCAAGATAAACTTGCACCTAGGTTTGAAATCGAAGATATTGATCCGATTTCTGGATCAGAGGCGAGAAATTTAACACAACTCAATACAGATCGTGTACAAGCTCTGGTAAGCTTTATTCAAGCAGAGACTGAACAAGAGGGACGTCAGATTTGGGAAGATTATCTTCAAGCAAGAAGTAACAAAGGCTGGGAAAATATTGTAGAATATAGAAATGGAAAAATAGCTGAGAACATAGAAAAATTAAACTAAGAAAGTAGAGGGGTAATATGCTTGCACTTGATGGCAAATTCTATCATTTTTGTGAGTGGTTATATAAAATTATATTGGTAAATACGTTATTTCTGATTAGTTCATTACCAATAGTTACTATTGGTAGTTCTATGAATGCAATGCTTAGAGTTTTGCGTCATCAGGATGCAAAGACTATTGGTCCTTACTTGTGCTATTTTAAAGAGATGCTGTTAAAGACTCTTCCTCTAGGAGTCTTTAACCTATTTTCTTTAATGTTTTTTCTAATGATTAAAAATAGTGTAGGATTATATCATTCTATGATAATTCAATTATTTTTTTTGATTTTTTCAGCTTTTCTACTAACCTATAACATTAATATTTATTTGCTTCAGATTGAACTAAATGAGATGAAAAATTATTTTACATTATTTAGGATTACCTTCATTTTTTCATTGATGACCTTTTATAAAGTCGTTTGGATTCCAGTAATATTTGGAATATTATATTTTATTACTTACCCTTTCCTTGGAGTAATTATTAATTTAATATTTCTAAGTGCACCATTATTTTACTATCAGAAGATATTTATAGAATCACTCTCTAATTTACGTGAAATTTAATGCTATGTTAGTCAAAAAAGTATCCCATTGAATCATTCAGTGGAATACTTTTTTCTTTAATGTGAACTTAATAGATAGTTTTTTTAAACTCTTAAAAAGTATAAAGTTCACAATTAAATCTTTCATATATAATTGTGATTCTATTCACTGATTAAAGATTTTGTTGTATAGTGTACGTGTTAAATCAATTAATGTAAAGGCAGATAAAAAACAGTGAAATTGTGTATTTTTCTCAATCTGTTTAGCTATTTGTCTTTAGCTGAGAAAATATATAAGGAGGAATATATATGTCAAATCGTATGGTGTTAAATGAAACCGCTTATTTCGGGAAAGGAGCAATTCAGGATATTACTTCAGAAATCCAAAAAAGAGGATTTCAAAATATTGCAGTCATTACAGACAAGGGACTTGTTGATCATGGACTAGTCTCTAAAGTTACTGATTTACTTGATGAACAAGTTATTTCTTATACAGTATTTGATCAAGTTGTACCGAATCCGACAGTTAATAATGTGAAAAATGGAGTAGAGTTTGTTAAAGAAGTGAATGCGGATTGTATTATAGCAATTGGTGGAGGTTCGCCAATCGATACTGCAAAAGCAATTGCTATTATAACAACGAATCCAGAGTTTTCTGATGTTGTAAGTCTAGAAGGTGTTGCTGATACGAAGCATGCATGCCTTCCTATACTGGCAGTTCCGACCACATCTGGCACATCTGCTGAAGTCACCATCAATTATGTTATAACAGATGAAGAGAAAAATCGTAAATTTGTTTGTGCAGATCCCCACGATATTCCAATTGTGGCTTTTGTAGATAGTGAAATGATGATGGGCATGCCAAAATCTTTAGCAGCTGCAACAGGTATGGATGCGATGACGCATGCAATTGAAGGATACATTACAAAAGGTGCATGGAAAATGACTGATATATTGCACATTAACGCAATCGAAATGATTGGATCTGCATTAAGAGATTCTGTAGAAGGAAACTTGGAAGCAAGAGAGCAAATGGCACTTGCCCAATATATTGCAGGGATGGGTTTTTCAAATGTTGGTTTGGGTCTTGTTCATGGGATGGCTCATCCATTGAGTGCCTGGTACAATATTCCTCATGGAGTAGCATGTGCATCTCTTTTACCTAGTGTAATGAAATATAACAAAGAGTATACAGGTGAAAAATACAGAGAAATTGCTAAAGCCTTAAAAGTTGAGAATGTGGACAGTCTGACTTTAGAAGAAGCGAGAAATGCAGCTTGCGAGGCAATTGATCAATTAAGTAAAAATGTTGGTATTCCAGCAACAATTTCTGAACTTGGAGTTAAAAAAGAAGATATAGAAAGTATTGCTAAAGACGCTCTTGCTGATGTTTGTACTCCAGGTAATCCACGTGATGCGTCTATTCAGGATATTATTGAGCTGTACAATAACCTTTTATAATGAATATGATTTGAAAAAACCATTCAACCAGATTTTTAATTTGGTTGAATGGTTTTTATTAATAAATCTTCTAAATAATTTATGATACGGAACTTTTGTTGCTTATTTGGAAATTATTTAAATTTCAATATAATGCTTGCATAAAGGTGAGATATTGCATTAATTCACTTTTGTTTCATGATTCTTATATGTTAACCATAGATTTTACCTGAAATAGTGTAAGCTTCAGCTTCTAATTTACTTAATCTTTCTTCAACAAATTCAATTGAATAAGTATCTTTCAGAAAATTTATGGCATCAGTCAGGACTAAGTTTTGGTCGATAAGATCTACAAAGTAATTTGGATATTGTTCCTTTAGGAATTTAAGCTCTTCTTGATTGAGCAATAGCTGATCAGCATTACTATCTGTAAACATGATCGACATAATTAGAAGCTTTTGAGCTTCGTCTATCTGAACGATTAATAAAAAAAGATGATCAAGATAATCTGCATGATAGACAAACTCAGTTTCTCCACTTTCCAGTTTTTTTGTGATAATTTTTCCATAAGTATTTTCAAGTAAATCTCTGATTTGATTTTTTACAGTCATTTTATAGCCCCCGGTTAGTGAAAAAGTGAATTAAAACAATTATAGAACATATGATTTGAAAGGTAAACTGATAAAAAATTAGTTTTAGACTTGAATCAGAATAGATATAATTTATGAAGTAATAGCATAGTACTTTTTTACATAATTTTATGAAGTTCTTATACAAGCATGTTATGTTAGAATAAAGTAAGTTTGTTTTATCAAATGGTAAAATTTTTTGACAAAGTTTGTTATATAAAAATTGATCAGTTAAATCCCTAATAACAGGATGGAGGAGTAAAACAATGAACTATAAAGAGAAACAAGTCGAGCTCAGTACCATTCCTGCTCCGGAGCAGGAACAGCAGTTGAGTCCGGTTTTGTTAAGTGATGAAACGATGAAGCAAAGATGTGAGAAAGTCTTGAAAGAAATGAAAAAGCAAGGATTCTCAACAATCGTTATATATGAAGACCTAGAACATGGTTCAAATTTCGAATACTTAACTGGATTTCTTACTAGATTTGAAGAAGCATTATTAATATTGCATGAGGATGGAACAGTCTATTATGTATTAGGTAATGAAAATCTGAAGTTAGCTAAACATACAAGATTAAAAGGTGAAGTCATTCATTGTCCGTATTTTTCATTACCTAACCAGCCAATGTACGATGCTGAAAACTTCGAAGAAATTTTGGTAAATGACCTATTTAATAAAGAGAGAAAGACTGGGTTGGTTGGATGGAAACTATTTACAGGTAGAGATAATAAACTTTTTGATTTACCATATTATATAGTAGAAACGATTAAGCAGCATGTGGGATCTGAAAACTTAGTAAATGCAACTTCTTTATTTATTGGCGACAATGGTGTAAGAACCACTAATAACATCAATGAAATTGCGCATTATGAGTTTGGTGCAGCGCTGGCATCTGCTCAAATGTTAGAAACCTTAGACTCACTGGAGGTAGGAAAGACTGAAATGGAACTTGGGCATACCTTAACTAGCTCTGGACAGCCTAATAATGTTGTAACCATCGCAGCTACGGGGAAACGTTTTGAACAAGCAAACCTCTATCCCACTGATAAAGTAGTTTCTCTAGGCGATACATTATCTTTGACTGTTGGATATAAAGGTGGACTACAAAGCCGCAGTGCCTTTGTAGCTAATGACAGAGCTGATTTGCCGACAAATCAGCAAGTATATTTAGAAAAAGTTGTCTTCCCGTATTTTAAGGCAGTCACTGCCTGGTTAGAAAATGTGCATATAGGAATGAAAGGCAATGAACTTTACCAGTTGATTGAAGAAGTGCTTCCTAAAAATCAATATGGATGGCATTTAAATCCTGGTCATTATGTAGCGGATGAAGAGTGGATGGCATCCCCGATTTATCCGAATTCTGAGGTTGTCTTAAAAAGCGGAATGATGTTTCAAGTAGATATTATTCCTTCTATTGAGGGAATGCCGGGAGCAAGCGCTGAAGGCGGTATTGTTCTGGCAGATCAGCAATTAAAAACCGACATGAAAGATAATTATCCAAAAATGTGGACTCGCTTCGAAAAAAGACGAAAATATGTGACTGAAATTTTAGGTATTGAATTGAATGAGGATATTCTACTAATGGGGAACGCAACACCATATTTGAGACCATACTTATTAGATAAAAAAAGTGCTGTGCGAATAAAGAAATAGTGAAAATTAATATTATTAAATAGGAATATATTGGAGGAATTAAAATGTCAGTTTTGGAGAAAATTAAAGGTGGACTGGTTGTTTCATGTCAAGCCCTGCCAGACGAACCACTTCATAGTTCATTCATTATGGGAAGAATGGCTATTGCGGCTGAACAAGGTGGAGCTGTTGGAATTCGAGCAAATACAAAAGAAGATATAGCAGAAATCAAGAAACAGACAAATCTACCAGTTATCGGTATCGTTAAGAGAGATTATCAAGATTCAAAGGTTTATATCACCGCGACGATGACAGAAATCGATGAATTGATGACGGTAGGCTGTGAGATCATAGCTCTTGATGCTACAGATCAAAAGAGACCAGGCGGTCAATCACTAAAGGAATTCGTTCAACAAATAAAAAGGAAATATCCTGATAGTATATTGATGGCTGATGCATCGACTTACGAAGAAGTTCTATCGGCAGAAAAGTTAGGATTTGATGTGCTGTCGACTACCCTGATGGGATACACTGATAAATCTAAGAATCAGAATATCTCTGACAATGATTTTGAGGTATTGAAGAAGATACTACAGTCAGTATCGACTCCTGTTATTGCAGAAGGACACATTGATACACCAGAAAAAGCAAAACGATGTTTTGAATTAGGTGTGCATTCCGTTGTTGTTGGAAGCGCAATTACTCGACCACAACTAATTACTGAAAGGTTTGTTCGTGAAATCAAATAGTGCTTCTATAACTGGCTGAAAGCAGAATTATTCAGCCAGTTTTTTTGTTGAATAACTCTTACATAAGTTATAATTTTTGTAATCAATCCTTAATTTCTCTAAAATAATTATATAAGTCTATTTTCTCAGAATCGATTCTAGAGAACCGATAGATGATTAATCAATAGAATAATCATTAAAAGAAAGTAGGAATGACAAGTGAAAAATGAAGGATCTAAGACAGAAACACCTTACTACCAGAAAGGAAGCAAAGAATTATCAGAACGATTTAATGTAGATATGGAAAAAGGATTATCTTCAGAAGAAGCCGAGAAACGTCTTAATGAAGATGGTCCTAATCAGTTAGAAGAAAAAGAGATTTCTAAATGGACGATTCTACTAAGACAAATCAATAATGTAGTCATTTATATATTAATTGTTGCAGCTTTATTGACATTGTGGATGGGACATTATTCGGATGCAATCGTAATAGGATTAGTCGTTATTGCGAATACATTGATTGGCTATTTCCAAGAAATTAACGCATCTAATGCCTTGGATAAGATTAAGGATATGCTTTCAACACATGCTACTGTCATTAGAGACAAACAGCGTAAAGAAATAGAAGCAGTTGATGTTGTAAAAGGAGACTTAGTTTACCTTGAAGCTGGAGATAATGTACCGGCTGATGTCAGAATTATAGATTCTGATCGACTGAAAGTGCAAGAATCTTCATTAACTGGGGAAGCTGATTCGATTGAAAAAACACCTGAAGAAATAGAAGAAAAAGTTGGTCTTGGTGACCAGGTAAATATGGCATTTGCCTCAACATCTATTACAAATGGTAATGGAACAGGTGTAGTAGTAGCCACTGCTGAGGAGACTGAAATTGGTAAGATCAGCACAGCTGTAAATGATCAGGAGAGTAAAAAAACTCCTTTAGTGCAACTGATCGACAACTTAGGAAAAACAATTTCTTACGTTATCATGGGTGTTGCTGCGCTGCTTTTTATATATGGATTGATTAGTGGTGTATATTCATTATCAGCATTGTCACTAGCAGTCGTTACAATGATTGTGGGTTCTGTACCAGAAGGTTTGCCTGCTACTACCTCAGTTGTACTTGCTATGGGTGTCAGTGATATGGCGAAAAATAAAAATACGATCGTCAAGACTTTACCTTCGGTAGAGACTTTGGGATCTGTTGATATTATTGCTACAGACAAAACCGGAACTTTGACTAAAAATGAAATGACAGCTCAAAATATTATTACAAAGCAGGCAGAATATACTGTCTCAGGAATCGGGTATTCACCGGAGGGGAAAATTGAGCTGGATGGTCAGTCGATTGAACTGGATAGTGATTCGGATTTAAAGCTGTTGATTACTTCAGGTTACGAAGCGAATGAGGCAGAATTAAACGAAAAAGAAGGTCAATGGAAGATTAGTGGGGAACCAACTGACGGAGCCTTCCTTACATTATATAATAAAGCTTTTAATAGTGGCGATTCAAATTACGAAGAGATTTCTAAAGTTCCATTTGATTCAGATTATAGATATGTGGCAACTCTTTCTGAAAACATTGAATCTAAAGAGCGTAAAATATTCATAAAAGGATCACCTGGCAAGTTGTTTACATTAGCTGAAGCCAAAGACCCTTCATTTGATACAGACTTCTGGAGAGAAAAAGTCGAAGCACTATCTTCACAAGGTAAACGAGTTGTGGCAGTTGGTGTGCAAGATACTGATCAGAATAAAGATACACTAGAGCATGAAGATGTTGATGAAGGGGTAACGTTTCTCGGTATTGTAGGCATCATTGATCCGCCACGCGAAGAAGTAATTGACTCAATCAAAACGATGAGAAAAGCTGGTGTAGAAGTTAAAATGATCACTGGAGATCATCCCTCAACTGCTAAAGCTATCGCGGAAGCGTTAGGACTTTCGGAAAATGTACAAACCATTACTGGTCTGGAACTAGATGAACTTTCTCAAGAAGAATTAGTTGAAAAAGTAAATGATTACCAAGTATTTGCTAGAACGACTCCACACAATAAACTTCAAATTATTGAAGCATTTCAAAAAAGTGGTAAAACCACTGCAATGACTGGAGATGGAGTTAATGATGCGCCGGCATTGAAAAAAGCTGACATTGGTGTAGCTATGGGATTAAACGGGACAGATGTATCTAAAGATTCCGCCAATATGGTGCTGACAGATGATAATTTTTCTACTATGTCTGTAGCAATTGAAGAAGGACGTAGAATTTTTGATAATATAAAGAAAAGTATTCTTTATTTACTTCCTACATCTTTTGCTGAAGGTTTGATCATTGCGTTTACATTGATTGCTCAAAGAGATTTACCATTACAGGCAACTCAGATGCTTTGGATCAATATGGTTTCTGCTATTACAATCCAATTTGCCTTTATTTTTGAGCCAGCCGAACCAGGGCTGATGGATAGAGAGCCAAGAGATACCTCAGCTTCCTTAATTGGAAAACATGATGCATTTCAAATAGCTTATGTATCCATATTGATGGCAGTGTTCAGTTTAGTGGCATATGACTGGCTGATAGCTTCTGGCGCGAACCAGGTTACAGCTAGCACAATGGTTGTAAATATTATTGTAATTAGTAAAATATTTTATCTATTCAATGTCAGGACACACGCTCTTGCTTTTTCTAAAGAGTTCTTTACAAATAAGAAAGCTTTCCTGATTATTGGAGTTATGATTGTGCTGCAATTAATGTTAACGTATGTACCATTTTTCCAAGAATTCTTTTATACAGAAAGTTTAACAATAGTTGAATGGCTGATTGCTATTGCAGTAGGCGTAATTGTTTTGATTATTGCTGAGATTGATAAAATCATTCGTATGAAGATCAATAAAAATTAATAAATAAAAGGAGAACCCTCTATGTAATTCTACATACGAAGGTTCTCCTTTTTCATTGATCAATAATGATTTAAATGGTTTATAATGACCTGTTTTTTATGAATAGTCAATTGTTTTAATGTTTTATTAGTATGATTTATTGTTTTATCACTGCCGTAAATACAATAGAAAGCATTATTTCCATACTTTTGAACTAATTGCTCTAGTACACTTGAGGATTCACTACGATCAAATACATAAAAGATTTGTATTGTAGTATTCTTCGCTGCTATTTTGTCTAGTTCCTCTCTAAAAAGGTGGTAGTCTCTAGAAGTATAAATTAAGGCTATGGGTCTTGAAAAATCTGATTCCAGGTTTTTTAATAATGCTCTTATAGGGGTAATATTTATTCCATTGGTCATTAAAATCAAAGGCCGGTTACGTGTGTCTTCAATAATGGAAGATCCAAAAGGTCCCTTAATTTTAACCCTATCTTCTTTTTGTACAGCAAGTACTTTCTCCTCAAAAAGATGGGGAGGGGTTTTAGTTTTCATTCCAATCATCAGTCTATTTTCTTTTGGTATAGAACCGATATAAAAGGAGTGAAATTTCAGAAAATGACTTGAGGTTCGGTCATAAAATGAGAATAAAGCATAATCTCCAGCATTCCAATGCATTTTTTCTGGAATAGTCATATTAATTATGTAGTATCGTTCCTTCGGATTTTCTACTGATTGGACTCTGGCTACATTTTTATTGAAATATTCTTTTAAAAAAGTCAATGCCATTTTAAAGATCTCCTTTTGATTAATATATGTTTAGCCTAGTAAAAAATACCTTTGTTATTATACCGTTTAGTATACTCTTAATGACTGAAAATAGTTAGAATTATGTACATTAGTACGAGAATAAATCGTGATATTCAAATGGATTTTATTATATTACATAGAGAGACCAAGGTATATTTTTTGAGTAATTATTGGCTGTGATGTACAGTGAAATTAATCAACCATTTAATTATAAACTTAAACTAGGGGGAAAATAGTCGTGTATAAAGATTTAGATGGGAAAGTAGCAGTCGTTACTGGCGGATCTAAAGGAATTGGAGAAGCAATCGCCTTGCGTTTAGTAGAAGAAAAAATGTCAGTTGTGATTAATTATCATAGTGATGAAGAAGGAGCAAATGAATCAGTAAAAGCAATCGAGGAAAAAGGGGGCAAAGCGGTAGCGGTTCAAGCAGATATTGGTTCAGAAGAGGGTGCAGCTGCTTTACTTAAAGCAGCTGTAGAAAATTTTGGTACTTTGCATTTATGGATCAATAATGCAGGAATGGAGAATAAATCTCCTACCCATGAATTGTCTTTTGATGACTGGACGAAAGTAATGAATGTCAATCTGAACGGTGTATTCCTAGGCTCAAAAACAGCGCTTAATTACTTCCTGGAACATGACATTAAAGGAACTATTCTCAACATGTCTTCAGTACATGATAAAATACCTTGGCCAACCTTTGCACACTATACTGCCAGCAAAGGTGGAGTTAAAATATTCACTGAAACGATTGCACTCGAATATGCTCATAAGGGAATTAGAGTAAATAATATATCCCCCGGAGCCATCAATACCTCTATCAATGCTGAGAAGTTTGAAGATGAAGAAGCAAAACAACAAACGCTAAATATGATTCCGTTGGACTATATTGGTAAAGCGGAAGAAGTAGCTGCCGCTGCTGCATGGTTAGCGTCTAAGGAATCCAGTTATGTAACGGGAACGACACTTTATGTCGATGGGGGCATGACGCTTTATCCATCGTTTGAAAAAGGTGACGGTTAATTCAGTCACAGACTTAGCCCTTTCTTCTGTATTAAAGAAGAGAGGGTTAAGTACCTTTTATAGGACTTATCGTATGATAGTCAAAGTCATTTCCTTTATACTAATCATGGTAAATTAATTTGAAAGGATGTAATTTAAATGGAACAATCAGATTTTTATGAGCTAAATGATGGAGCAAAACTACCTGCGATTGGTTTGGGTACGGTAAATATACAAGGTGCAAAAGGTGTTAATAGTGTCCTTACAGCAATTGATGCTGGATACAGACTAATTGATACTTCCACAAACTATATGAATGAAGGAATGGTAGGCGAAGCTATAAGGCGTTCAACAGTCCCAAGAGAAGAATTGATAATCAGTTCTAAATTACCAGGAGCAGCACATGACTATGATAAAGCCATTACTATGATTCAAGAATCACTCTATCGTTTAGGAATCGATTATTTTGATAAATATCTGATTCACTGGCCACTACCTATGCAGGGGAAATATGTGGAAGCTTGGCAGGCACTAATAGACGCTCAAAAGTTTGGTTTAATCAAAACGATTGGAGTATCTAACTTTTTAGAAGAACATCTTGAAAAAATTATAGATAAAACAGGTGTAACGCCTGCCACCAACCAAATAGAAAGACATCCGTATTTCAACAATAATGAAGTAGTCGAAACCAACAAGAAACTTGGTATCCTGACAGAAGCGTGGAGTCCATTTGGTCGAGAAATCAATGATGTTATTGAGCATGAGACTATTGCAAAAATAGCTAAAAAGTATGATAAGACTCCTACTCAAGTGATTATTCGTTGGAATCTACAAAATGATGTTATGCCAATCGTGAAGTCATCTTCTCTAAAACACCAAAAAGCTAATTTAAATGTCTTCAATTTTGAATTGACTCAAGAGGATATCCAGACAATTGATTTATTAGACAAAGGTGAACCAGGAAGAGTAGAAGGTCAACATCCAAATGAATACGAAGAATTTGGATAAAATTATTGATTCTATGTTTTAGAACATTCTATTTCATTTTGGAATAGAATGTTCTTTTTTCTGTTAGAAACTGATATGATAGAAAAAGATAGTGATAATAAATCTATATACTATCAGAAAAGGAAGAGCTAATGAAAATAGATAAAAAACTCAAAATATCTACCGATCAGTTTTACAAGCAATTAATTCGTTCTATTCAAAATGATATCCTTACTCAAACTGGGGAAGAAGTACTAGAGCATGAACTAGAAGGATATTCATATGATAAAAATTTTCCGAACAATCAAATCGCAACGATGACTATAACAGAAATTATTCATAATAAAATATATGAATATAAAATGGTAACGGATAAAAATATCATCGTTTCACGATATACGATTAGCTCTCAAGAAAAAAACACTTGTGAAGTAGAGTATGAAGAACATGTAGAATTTGAAGGTGCATTACAATCGTTGAATGATTCGTTTATGGGTTCTGTCATGATGTACTTTAAGAAAAGGCGTTTTGCTAGTATGCTTAGTAATGTGGAGCGAACAGTAAATAAAAATGAATCTAACGAATAAAATGCTTAGTTCATAGATTATGAGCAATTACTTGAAAGTTCATTATGATGAATTGAGTACGTTTGCCTATCTAATAAAATGAATTATACATTATTTAACAAGAAAATAGTTTAATTAATATAATCAAAAAGATGCTACTCTAAATAATCTTAGGTAGCATCTTTTAATAGAGGGATTAGTTTATTGAGAATTTCAATATTACATTTATAACTTTTCTGTAATATTTTGAGCGGGAGAAGATACTTTTTTAAATACCCAATTTTTCTGGGCATAAAATCCGATAAAAAAGATAATTGTATCGATTAAGATTTTTATTAACCACGCTGTATCGTAAACAGTAAAAGTAACGATTGCTTGTACAATGGTGGCCGAAGCAATCATTTGAATAAAAAACAGCATTACATAACGATGAATTGAACTTGATGTTCTCTTTTCTCGGAAAACAAGATGCTTATTAGATAAATAATTAAAGAGACCAGATGTGATTCTAGCAATTACAGTAGATATAATAATGTAATAAGAAGGGAAATGATTTTCCAGAATAAAGACTAGTAATGAGAAAGTCAATATATCAGCTAGGAATGAAGCAACAGCCGATGTACAATATCTAATAAATACGGAATATATCTTAACTGAATCAAGCAAAGGATTGAAATGAGAAGATTCATTATTTTCAATATATACTGTTTTAATCGGAACTTCTTTCATTGGTATAGCATTATCTTTAAAATATAATAGCATATTCATTTCGTATTCATAACGGTCTCCTTGAACTTCTAACAATCCCTCTAATGTAAACAAGGGCAAGACCCTTAACCCAGTTTGGGTGTCTGTAAGATTAAGATTATTCATATTGTTTATTACATTTCGGGTAAAAATATTTCCAATTCTGCTTCTCAAAGGGATAGATTTATTTTCAAAATTTCGACTGCCAAGCAAAACTGAATGAGGGTTTTTAGTAAATTCTTCAATACATCTTTTAACATCTTCTGTGGTATGCTGCCCATCACCATCAACTGTAATCACACCAAGATGAGTGGAGTAGTCAGTGATGATAGTTTGAAAAGCAGATTTTAAAGCAGCTCCTTTTCCTTTATTGATAGAATGAGTAAAAATTTGGCATTGATAGGTGTTTTGAATAGTATTAAAGAAGCTCTTAGATTCTTTGTCACTACCATCATCGATAACGATTATTGGAATAATCTGGCTGATGTCTTTTCTAATATTTTCAATTAGTGTGATCAGTTTCCCGTCCGGATTTAGTGAGGGGATAACAATGATTACATCATGCAGCGCTTTATGATTATCATTCTGCATTCTTAGATAACCTCCTTTATTAAAATAAGTAACCGATAATGTTGAAAATGGATAGTGCTGGAACAAAAAAAGCTGCCTATTATGAATAGACAGCTTAAATCTGTTTGATCAGCGTGTTATTTTCTAATATCTTCGAATCCTTTCAATTCTTTAAGGTCTTCATCAGATATTTTAAAATCAACCTGTTTATTTTGTATGATTCGTTCCTCATGAGTTGATTTTGGTAAAGGTAATGTTTCCCTTTCTAAACAGTAACGAATCAATAATTGAGCAGGTGTAACATCATATTTTTCAGCCATTTTCTTGATGTCTGAATGATCTAAGAGTTCTCCGGTTGCAAGAGGAGAATAAGCTTCTACTACAATATTATGTTTTTTACAGAATTCAAGTAATTCCTCCTGATCTCGACCTACATAAAACGGAATCTGGTTGACCATAGGAATAATATCACAGTTATCTATAATCGCTTGGAGATCTTTAACTTCAAAGTTAGAGACGCCGATGGCACGAATTTTTCCTTCATTATATAACTGTTCCATGGCTTTCCACGATTGAATGTTACCTTCAGTACAGTCTTTTCCTTTTTCATCCCAAGGCCAAGGTGCGTGAATCAAGTATAGGTCCAGATAATCCACACCTAAATTAGTAATTGTTTCGTTGAAAGCTGCTAGTGTTTCATCGAATCCTTTAGTTTGAGCAGGTAATTTACTTGTGATGAAAACATCTTCTCTAGCAATATCGAATTCCTTAATGGCTTTACCAACATTTTCTTCATTTTTGTAAGCTAAAGCAGTATCGATATGAGTATAGCCGTTTTTTAATGCCATTGTTACTGAGTCGTAAGCTTCGTCGTTAGGAATTTGCCAGGTTCCAAATCCAATTTTTGGTATTTCTACATTATTATGAAAAACAAAATTTCCTTTAATCATTTTTATACAATCCTCCAATTAGTTTGATTGACTTCTATATTTATTCTACAATAAATATAGTTGTAAGTCTTTTCATACAACTTAATGATTTTCAACAAGGGGGATAAGAATGATTCTTCTATATATTTTTTTAATCATTTTTGTATTTATGTATATAATGACCATACTTCAAATTATAAGAGGGAATGTGGATAGTCTACCGGTTAAACTTTTCTGCTATAGAACAGCTGCCTTGAAATAATTGCAAAGTTATGAAGGAAGACTGAGAAAAACAATAAAAATATTTTACACAATAAGTATGGCTTTTAATCTAGTAATCCTGTTCATCTTTATTTATTACCCCTCTTCGGGCAACTTGCACAATCCAATTATTTTCTTTTTTATTCCTATAAATCAGCTGGTTACTCCGATAATCATAAGCTATATAGTAACTTCTTATAAAAAACATAATCGAATTAATGAATAAAAAAACTCCCTAAAAATCTAATGTTTCTCACATTAGAAATTTGAGGGAGTTTTATTTTTATAAGATTTTATTTTCTTATTAATCAGATTAGATTTCTATCCTAAAGGTAACCCACCGGTAATACCAGAAATTTCTCCTGTTACATAATTTGACTTTTCAGAAGCTAAATAGACGTATTGATGTGCTAGTTCCGCTGGTTGGCCAGCACGTTTAAGGGGTGTTTCTTTACCAAACTCAGGTATAGAATCTTGAGGTTGTCCACCAGTGACTTGTAGAGCTGTCCAGATTGGACCTGGTGCAATACTGTTCACGCGAATCCCTTTGGGTGCTAGTTGCTTAGCTAAAGCAATTGTAAACCCTCTAATAGCAAATTTAGTTGATGCATAGTCTAATAAGTTTTCAGAAGGACTGTAACCTTGAATAGAAGAAGTTGTAATAATTGAAGCACCTTCTGATAAATGCGGTAACGCAGCTTGAATAGTCCAGAACATTGAATAAATATTTGTTTCAAATGTACTCGTTAACTGTTCAGTCGTAATATCTTCAATGTTGCTTGTTGATTGCTGTTTACCAGCTACTAAAGCTAAAACATCAAGACCGCCTAATTCAGAAACAGTTTTTTCAACTATTTCTTTAGAAAAGTCTTCGCTTCTTAAATCACCAGGTAGTAAAACAGCTTTTTGATTTTCAGCTTCAATAAGTTTTTTTACTTCATCTGCATCAGGCTGTTCCTCTGGCAAGTATACAATAGCAACATCTGCACCTTCGCGAGCATACGCAATTGCTGCAGCACGGCCAATTCCTGAATCCCCACCAGTTACTAAAATTCTTTTTCCTTTTAACTGATCATTTCCTTTGTAGGTTGCTTCTCCGCAATCTGGTACTGGATCCATTTCTTTTTGTAGACCAGGAGGAGACTGTGGTTGTTTAGGGAATTTACCATTGAAATATTCATCTAACGGATTGACATTTTGTTCATTACTCATTAAAAAATCGCTCCTTTGGTTTAACTTTTGAATATGACAATATATTAGACTACAAATTTATATACCTCAAATAATATGCCTGTATCTCTTGATAAAACAATAAATTAAAAAGCGAAGGAAATTTTGATTGGAGTGAGGAATTTTCAGTTACGGATAAAGAAGTTGACAAAGTCAATGAAGAAGCAGCTGTAATTATAGAAAATACCAATGATATAAACCAAAAAGATTCAAACTATCTTTATCTTATTATTGCTATATTACTTATTGTAGTAAGTATAATGTTTGTCTATATTTTTAAAATTAAAGTGTTAAAAAAATAAAAGCATCAAAGTGATAAGAGATTATATCTCTTATCATTCTCCATGCTTTTGTTGTTAATTATTTAAAGAAACAAATACATACATTTTGCCTGAATAAGTCCCATCTGCGTAGGTTACCAAACTTTCTAAAATAATCTTAACTGTTCCACGATCGTTTTCTTTTGTAAAAGTCAGATCTTCATCAGACATTTGTTGCACTTTTGGAACGTATTCAAAGGTATCATTTAATAAAAATTGTAGATCGAAGTTGATCATTTCTTCATTCTGATCATTTAATACATTTACTGTGAATGTTTGATCATCAGATAAGACCTGAAGAACAAAAGCGTTATCGTTGAAGTCAAAGGGTAAATTTTGCTCAGGTATTGATTCGTATCCCATATTATTGATAGAAACGTAAACAAATTGAGCAGTTTTTTCAGTATCAACTGAAAAAGTTTCATTCTCATTCAAGCGTACCTCAGCATAGTTAGCCGTATAGCTTTCGAAATCCGGATTGTCAGATTCACTGAGAAATTTATAATCGTAATTATTGAAACCAAATGTATTTTCAAAATCTTCATAATAAATATCGAAATTATTCGGGAGCCAATCAATTCGATTAACTCCATCAGTGTTATACAAATACTCTATACTATTTGCAATTTTTTCTCTATCAGTCAGGGAAATATCTTCATTTTTTATAATGGTATTATCTACTAACATATTATTTTTTCTCAAAACATCTTCTACAAAATTTATCTGAGCGTTTAATCCTACTGTTATGGCGTCGATGGGAGGTATGATTGAGATAATGGACAGGGAAATGAACAATGCCGGAACATAAACTTCTTTATTTTGGAGAAAACTGTAAATTATACTCGAAATGATTGCAAACACACCAAACATAATAACATAGTAGCGACCATGAGTAAGTCCAAACTGATTAATTTTCAATAGAGAAGCTATGGTTTGGAATAAAGATATGACAAGTAAAATTTCAGGAAAATATTTTCTGAAAATAAAAGTACTTTTATTATCGATTCTTTCGGATAGATAAAAAATGATAAATCCAATTATGATATAGCTTACCAGTAAGGGTTCTAGTAGATTGTCATTCCAGAATTGTCCGCTTAAATTCGTAATAATATATAACGTCAAAATGAGTGTATACGCAGCTAGTAAAGGTATAATAATATAAGAAACTAGCGCTTCTAGGGTCTTTGGTGTTGTAATAGCCTGTTTATCTTTTTCAGTCAAGACATTTTCATTAATGGGATAAAGCGGAATGTAAGATAAATAATATAAAGGTGCAAAAAATCCGAAAATAACAACACTAAGATCGATGAAAACTTTGTAATCCACATTATATATCAGAAAGCTAAATGCACCGAGAATAGCTATCATACCAACTTCTAGAACAATTGAAAAAAGCATACTAGTAAAAAAAGCTTTAAAAGCAGTAGTGAACGATGTACTGAAAGATAATTTGCTTTTGATTGAAGGGACCCAAATGTATGCTACCGTCAATGCACTAATTAAGGCACTTGAACGAATATAAATAACAGTGTTAATATCAGTATAATTTTTTAAAAACAGCCAATAGTATAAAGAAGTAAAGATAATTACAACAATATAAATTCCCAATCTAATCAACCGGCTGTTTCTGAAAAAGCGTTCATAAATCGATTGTCCAGTAAAAGCGGCAATTCCACCTATCAGCATTGTTAATGTTTCGCTATAATAAATAGTATTGTCTGAATGAATGCTTAATATTGTCAATAATACTAGTATAAAAAAGCATAATGTAGATAACGGATAACGAAATACGGCCTGCGAAAAGCTAACGAGTCTTGTAGCGCTTCTTTTATAAAAATTCATTAGAAATACTCCTTTACTTTTATATACTTGTATCATAACTGTTTGGTACTGGTAAGACAAATAAATACATATATCATAAATTATACTTTGAAAAATATTGATAGAAAATCACAAGAAAAAAGGTAATTATAAAAAGATATTGCCAAATTCCGTATTATTTAGCAATATATTTCCAGAAATCAAAAATATTAAATAGTTTACTATTTCACAACGTATTCGTTGAAATGATTAAAGTACTTTTGTTATTATTTAGGTGATAAAAGACATAATTTGAAAGGGGAAGCATCATGAGAAAATTTATCTTTCGTTCGCCTAGTCGGTATATTCAAGGAGCTGGTGTAATCAATGATCTAGCAAAAGAGACAGAAATGATTGGTCAAAGCCCCTTGTTAATAGCAGATGAAGTTGTTTGGAGAATTACTCAAGAATCAATTGACAGCAGTTTTTTAAATTCAAAATCGGATTATCATTATGAACAGTTTAATGGAGAAGCTTCGAGAAAAGAAATTGATCGTTTAGCGAATGCAGGAAAAGAAAAACATGCTGATTTGGTAATTGGTGTAGGGGGAGGAAAAACACTGGATACGGCAAAAACAATTGCAGATGAATTGAATATACCGGTTGTAATAGTTCCTACTACAGCTTCGACTGATGCACCAACGAGTGCTTTATCAGTTATCTATTCAGATAATGGTGTATTTGAAGGATACAAGTTTTATGACAAAAACCCAGAATTAGTACTCATAGATTCTCAAGTTGTCATTAATGCCCCTATTCGTTTGTTTGCATCTGGAATTTGCGATGCAATGGCAACACTGGTTGAAGTAAAAGCTACGATTAGAAGCAATGGAAATGCGATGGCTGGGGGCAAACCAACATTAGCAGCACAAGCAATTGCTGAGATGGCCGAAAAAACTCTATTTAAACATAGAATCGGAGCGTATAAATCAGCTAAAGAAGGAATTGTAACTCCTGAAGTCGAAGCGATTGTTGAGGCAAATACTTTGCTTTCAGGATTGGGATTTGAAAATGGGGGATTAGCTGGTGCACATGCAATTCACAATGGATTTACTGCGCTTCAAGGTGAAATCCATAAATTAACTCATGGAGAAAAAGTTGCTTATGGAACACTTGTACAGTTAGTACTGGAAGGTAAACCAGAAAAGGAAATAACAAAATACGTTGATTTCTATAATTCTATCAATATGCCGACAACACTTAAATCTATGCACCTTGAGAATGTTTCTTATGAGGATTTACTTGAAGTTGGTAAATTAGCAACTGCTGAAGGTGAAACAATGGAAAATTTAGATCGGGAAATCACCTCTGAACAAGTAGCAAATGCAATATTAGCGGTCGATGCTCTAAGTAAATAAGAATATCATTTTGTGGAAAGATATCTATCTGATAAGCTAATGGAAGAAAAAGATGAGGAATTATTCGAACAAATTTCAACTCTTTATCCTGAAGCAATGAATATTGTATTTAAGATTAAGGAGTACATGCAAGAGGTTCATCATAAACCTGTTCCCAAAGATGAATTGACCTATCTGGCTGTACACATCAATCGTCAATTAAAATATTCAGAATTAAATAAGTAAAAGATTAAGCAGTATAGTGATTTTTTAATTAAATCACTATACTGCTTTTTAATGAAAGATCCTATATAGATTATAATCTGAGTATACTATATTTATGTTCATTAATTCACCTTATATTAACCGGATTAACATACTTTATATCTCTACATTCTGCAAACAATAAGGATCAATCATTTATCAAAATAATAAGAGCTATAAGAGTCATCACCTAATAACATTTTAACGTAACCACCTTTGATTTATTCAAAGGTAGCTAGTGGCATTTACAATATAATACCCATATTTGATAAAAAATTCACAAAGTTAATAATATGGTAAAGTCCAAAAGTGTACATTCCTATGCGCATATAATGGGATGAAAGCGTATTTATTTTATTCGTTTTCACAATTACAATATAGTCAGGAGGCAGGAACCAAACGATCCATTTGAAGTGAGAGTTTGGTCATAGAAGAAATGTCTAATAGTTTTTGCCAAACATGTCGATGAAATTTATAAATTACTATATTTCTTTCAATATACTAGAAATGGAGGTGAAGCACATGTATCTTGATGAAAGAAGCAAGAAACTACTGATTGAAATAGTAAAAAAGCCTAACATGACTAACAAAAAACTTCAATTAGATCATAAGCTTACGAGAAGACAAGTCAATTACAGTCTAAATAAAGTAAATGAATGGCTTGAAAATCAAGGTTTCAAACCATTAGAAAAAATAAATGGATATTACAGAGTAGATAATAATATTGGAGAACTTCTTGAAATTGAAAAAGAAGATCATGAAATATATATTCCCTCTCCCAAGGAAAGAAAGTATTTACTCATCATATATATATTAACAAGAGATGAAGCACTGTCATTGAATCATTTCATAGTGGAAATGAATGTCAGCAAAAATACAGTCCTCCAAGATTTAAAAGAAGTAAATAAAACACTAGATTCATTTAACTTGAGCATACAGTATACACGTTCAGACGGCTATTATACGGTGGGGGATGAATGGGACAAACGCTCCCTTATGTTAGATGCAATATACAGAATTGTTCATATGCATGGAGGAGAATATTACCTTAGAAGCCTAATGGGCATCAGTCAAGAAGAAGTAAGTGAGATTCGTTTTAGACTAAATATTATTGAACAGGAATTGAATATATCTTTTGCGGATACAGAAATGGATACTTTACCCTATTCATTCTATGGACTCTTTAAAAGAATGATGCAAGGAAAATATATTAACACAGAGTTTTTTATTGATAATCATGAATTATCAGATACAAGAGAATTTGAAGCCGTAAAAGTACTGATAGAAGGAAAAGGAACGATTTCTGAAGAAGAAAGACTTTATCTGGCTTTACAGCTATTAACGTCAAATACTATCAAAAAAACGCATTTAAAGGTTGAAGAATTACCAAAGTTGAAATATTCATTACAAAAAACACTAGAAGAATTTGAAAGAAAAGCTGTAATTAATCTAGTTGACAGGGAAACCTTGGTTGATAAATTATTTCTTCATTTCAAACCAGCATATTATCGAATTAAGTATAAACTGACAACAGATTATCGACCTTTAGAAAAAGTAAGTGAAGAATTCAAAATGCTGCATTATTTTGTTAAAGAATCTTTAGATCCGTTGAAAGTATTTCTTAAAAGTGAATTACCTGAGAGTGAAATAATGTTTATCACACTATTTGTAGTAGGACATATTCTAGAGCATAACGAACAGAATAATTTCGGGGCAAAGAAAAAAGCTATTGTAGTCTGCCCAAATGGACTCTCAATTTCAAAATTAATGAAGCACAACTTGCAGTCCTTGTTTCCGGAAATATACTTTTATCCAACCATGTCGGTTAGAGAATTTAAGAAAACAGATTTGCCTTATGATATTGTATTTTCAGCTAGACCAATAACTGCGCCATCTGACAAAAAAATATTTGTTGTAAACCAGATGATGGAAGACTCTGAACGAAATGAATTACGCAAAATCGTTATGAAATCCGTTTTTCGTCGTGAGGATAATCATATAAATATTTCTCAGCTAATGGAAATAATCAGCGAATATACTGAAGTGATTGATGAACAGCAGTTAATAAGAAGTTTAAAAGGTGTCATCCAGGAAGACAATAAATTTATGAGTAGCGAATCTGATAAAAAAGAAGTTATTC
This sequence comes from Marinilactibacillus piezotolerans, assembly GCF_900114235.1. Taxonomy (GTDB): domain Bacteria; phylum Bacillota; class Bacilli; order Lactobacillales; family Carnobacteriaceae_A; genus Marinilactibacillus; species Marinilactibacillus piezotolerans. The sequence goes on from NZ_FOSJ01000022.1 coordinate 23,550, forward strand.
ACTTACCCGAACTGATAACGACATCAATGATTCGAATAGTTGATAAAGTTTCTGATTGGCAAGAAGCGATGAAAGTAGCAGCACAGCCTTTACTAGAAACAGGGAAAATATCTTCACAATATCTGAAAGCGCTTAATAATCAATACCCTGTAGTAAGTGAACATATTGTTTTACAAAGAAATATTGCTATACCGCATGCTGAAAGTGAAAAAGGTGTTAAAGAGCTTGGAATGAGTATGTTATTTATAAAAGAAGGGATTCCTAACTTTGATGGATCCGATCTTCATTTCATTGTAGTTATAGCAGCGACTGATAGAAAATCCCATTTCACAGCATTAATGGAACTTATGAAACTTGCAGGAAACGATGCGTTATTAAAAGAATTATCTAAAAGTGGAAATGAAGATGAGATATATCAAGTTATCTTAAAATCAATTAAAGAAAAAGATCCATTATATAAATCATTAAGAAGTTAGGAGAAAGCAATATGAATATTGAAGAATTCTTATCAGAAGATTTTATTTGGTTAAATGAACCAGTAAAGTCACAACTAGATGTTTTTGAAAAAGTTTTCACGAAATGTCAAGATAAGGGATTTGTCAGTGAAGAGTTTTTAGAAAAAATAAAAGAAAGAGAAAAAGTTTTTCCAACTGGACTGCAGCTAGATGGATATGGCGTTGCAATTCCACACACAGATCCTGAATGTGTGAACAAACAGTTTATAGCAGTTTTCACTCCAGAAGAAGATGTCTCATTTAAAAGAATGGATGATTCTACTGCAGAAGTTAAGGTTAAAATTATTTTTGTTCTGGGGTTAAATCAACCGCATAGTCAATTAGCTATGCTCCAGGAACTAATGGTCTTACTCCAAGATAAAGAAGCAGTCGAAAATCTTAGAAACACAACAGATAAAAAGCAAATGATTGAATATCTTTCAGATCTATCAAAACAAAAACAAAGATGAAAAGGGGAGAAATAATGAATACAAAGAAAAAAGTTTTAGTGGCATGTGGTACTGGTATTGCAACATCTACAGTAGTTGTAGAACGGGTAGAACGTTTGATCAAAGAAAATGGAATCAATGCAGAAGTTGAACAAATTAAAATTTCAGAAGCAAAAGGAAAGCAAGAAGGCGCGGATCTAATTGTCTCTACAACTATGTTACCGACTACCTATAATATTCCAACAATCATTGCTACTGGATATATTTCAGGAATTAATGCAGAACAACTAGATGAAAAAATTCTTTCCGAACTTCGTTGATATAGTTTCAAAAGTAAATTAAAAAATTAAATAATATAAAAATAGAGGAGTTGCAGAAATGGATTATATTACAGACGCAATAAGTTACATTATCGATCTTGGTCCAACAGTTATTTTACCGATTACCCTAGTATTCATTGGAATGATATTTGGAACCGGATTCAAGAAAGCCTTTCGTTCAGGAATTATCGTTGGGATAGGGTTTGTAGGAATCAATTTGATAATTGGCCTTTTAATGGATGAACTAGGAGCTGCAGCAGAAGCAATGGTTCAAAACTTCGGAATACGATTGGATGTTATTGATGCTGGCTGGCCAGCATCAGCAGCAGCAGCCTGGGCAATGCCAATCTCAGTATTACTTATTCCAATATTGCTTTTTGTTAACTTATTAATGATTGTCTTAAAATTAACAAACACTTTAAATGTTGATATTTGGAATTACTGGCATATGATAGCTGCAGGAGCTACTGGTTATATTGTAACAGGTGGGAATATCTGGTTTGCTGTAGTTTGTGCTGTAATTTATGAAGTGGTTATCTTAGTAGTAGCAGATAAAACGCAGCCTTATGTTGAAAACTTTTTTGGACTAGAAGGTTTAACTTTCCCAACTGGATCTCCTATAGGATTTGGACTTATTGGAATTCCATTAGCATGGTTAGTAGGAAAAATACCAGGTGTAAAAAACATCAAAGCAGATTCAGAGTCTATTCAGAATCGATTAGGGATCTTTGGAGAACCCATGATGATAGGACTGATTTTAGGTACAGTAATAGGATTGCTGGGTGGATATGGAATTGGTGAAGCTTTCCAAGTAGGGATTGCAATGGGTGCGGTAATGCTCTTAATGCCTCGTATGGTTAAAATTTTAATGGAAGGTCTCATTCCAATATCAGAAGCAGCAAGAACATTTATGAAAAAAAGATTTCCAGGCAGAGATTTGTTTATTGGGGTTGATGCAGCTTTAGCAGTAGGACATCCAGGTGTACTATCAACTTCACTTTTACTAGTACCTGTAACACTTTTAATTGCAATCATTCTTCCTGGAAATAGTGTCTTGCCATTCGGAGATTTAGTAGGAATTACGTTCTTCGTCGTATTTGTGCTGGCAGCAAGTAAAGGCAATATTGTTCAATCAGTTATTACAGGGGCCTTGATGATGGTCATAACTCTCTGGTTAGCAACAGATTTTGCAGCAGTTCATACAGAGATGATGGCAGGAACTGGATTCCAAGCACCTGGTGATGCAACTCAAATCGTTTCATTAACTACTGGAGGAAATCCTCTTAACTGGTTAATCTTAAAATTTGCTGAACTTTACCAGATGGTATTTGGTGGCTAAAAACCTCTAATAAAAAATATAAGGAGACGTATACATGTTTGCAGCAGTATTACATGAAGAACATTCAATAGAATTCGAAGATATTCATGAGCAGCCATTAGAAAATAATGAGGTACGAGTAAAAGTTATGGCTGCAGGCATTTGCGGCTCAGATACTCATAAAATGCGTACAAAATGGAAATATGGATTTCCAGCAGTTATGGGGCATGAGTTTTCTGGAGAAGTGATAGAAATAGGTTCCAAAGTAACTAAATTCAGCATTGGTGAACGAGTTGTAGGGATACCATTACTACCATGTTATGAATGTGAATATTGTCTGTCGGGTGAATATTCATTATGTGAAAATTATAAAATGATAGGATCACACTTTTATGGAGCCTTTGCAGAAAAAGTTGTTGTTCCAGAAAAAAATCTTCTAAAAATTGATGATTTAAGTTATGAAGAAGCGACAATGATAGAACCATTAGCAGTTGCCCTTCATGGAGTGCAGGGAATAGATCCAAAATTAGGAGATACTGTTCTTGTTTTTGGAGCAGGAAATATAGGACTATTAACCATTCAAGCCCTTAAAATTATCGGGGTCAAAAATATTATTGCAGTAGATGTTAAAGAGGGAAATCTAGAAGAAGCCAAGAAATATGGAGCAGATTTTACTATAAATTCTTTAGTAGAAGATCTTGAAAAACTAGTCAAAGAATACTCTGATAATAGTGGAGTGGATATCGTTTTAGAGTGTGCAGGATCGGCAATTGCTCAAGAACAATCTTTAAGAGTTGTAAAAAAACATGGGAAAATAGCTTATATCGGTATAGCATATGAAGATATTCACCTACCAGAAGATTCATTTGAAAAGATTTTTCGACATGAGCTAACGTTAAAAGGATTCTGGAATTCATATAGTGCTCCTTTTCCGGGAAAAGAATGGACTAATAGTTATAACTTAATTAAACAAAATAAAGTAAATGTAAAAGATATGATCACCCATCGGTTTCCTTTAAACCAGACAAAGGAAGCCTTTGAGATGATATTAAAACAGAAAGAACTTCACAAAAAGGTATTAATTATTCCAAATAAGGAGATGTAAAGATTGAAAGCATTAGTGAAAACAGAACCAGGTTATGATCATATGGAGTTTAAAGAAGTTGAAGAACCAGAAGTTTACGAGGATATTGTAAAAATAAAGACTGCTTTTACCGGAATATGCGGTTCGGATATCCATACATTCAAAGGGGAATATAAAAACCCAACCACCCCTATTACTTTAGGACATGAATTTTCAGGTGTCGTTGTAGAAGTTGGACCAGATGTGAAAAGTATAAAAGTTGGAGACCGTGTAACGAGTGAGACAACTTTTCAAACTTGTGGAGAATGTCGGTATTGTAAAGAAAAAGATTATAATCTATGCAGTAATCGAAAAGGTATTGGAACTCAACAAAATGGTAGTTTTACTAAATATTTGATTTCTAGAGAAGAAAGTGTCCATGTTTTGCCAGAAAATGTTTCATTAGAAGCTGGAGCATTTACCGAACCTCTAGCATGTTGTACACATGCGGCTTTGGAAAAAACCAATATTGAAGCTACAGATATTGTATTAGTAGTGGGGCCTGGACCAATTGGATTATTACTGTCTCAAGTTGTTAAATCGAAAGGTGCAACAGTCATATTATCAGGAGTAACAAGAGATGCATCAAGATTAGAATTAGCGAAAAATCTTGGTATAGATTATACCATTGATTCTTTAACTGAAAATCTGGATGAATTAGTTCTCAAGCTGACTGATGGTTATGGAGCAGATAAAGTGTTTGACTGTTCAGGAGCTGTACCGGCTGTTAATCAAGCACTAGCACTGACTGCCAAAAAAGGTGATTTTATCCAGGTAGGTTTGTTTCCAGATAAATACATCAAACTGGATGTAGAAAGTATTATTCAACGAGAGATCAATTATGTTGGCAGCCGTTCGCAGAAACCGTCTTCTTGGCCACTAGCATTAGAATTGATCTCTAATGGGAGTGTGCAAGTAGAAAAAATGGTAACGATGACTGAAGAACTTGAGAATTGGCGCAGAGCATTTGAAGCTGTGATGGAAGGGAACGAAGTGAAAGTTTTATTGAAATCTTAATGCAGATCAAGATGAATCCAATCTAAAGTGTCTCATAATAGATTGGATTCTAATTCTGAAGTTATAATATTTATTAATTTTAGGAGGTTATATATGAATATTGTGATTGGTAGTGATCACGGTGGAATGAATCTCAAAAGTACATTGGTTAAATATTTAAAAGAAAATGATTATGAAGTAACTGACATTGGGCCTTATTCATTCGAAAGTGTAGATTATCCATCTTATGCCGTTGTAGTTTCAAATTATGTAGTAAATGAACAAGCAGATTTTGGAATATTGTGTTGTGGTACAGGGATTGGAATGTCTATCGCTGCAAACAAAATTAAAGGAATACGAGCAGCTGTTGTAGGGGATACATTTTCGGCGGAAGCAACACGAGCACATAATAACAGCAATGTATTATGTCTGGGAGAACGAGTTATTGGAGAAGGACTTGCAGTTAAAATACTTGAAACTTGGTTAAATACTAATTTTGAAGGTGGACGTCATGAACGTCGCATAGATAAAATCAGCGATTTAGAAGGACAAGATAATTAAGATTTAATCAATTTGTTTTGAATCAAAAATATAATAGTTTTCTGTAAGAAGAAAGGAATGATTGACTTTGAATAAAACTGAGACACAAGAATTTACTTTAATGGATGAAAAAATAGTTAGTACGATTAGAACTTTATCAATAGATATGGTGGAAAAAGCTAATTCCGGACATCCAGGGATGCCGATGGGAGCCGCTCCAATGGCCTATACTCTTTGGGGAAAACACCTGAAGTTTAATCCTAATAATTCTGACTGGTTCAATAGAGACCGCTTTATTCTGTCTGCTGGTCATGGATCTGCACTTTATTATAGCTTGTTACATCTATTTGGTTATGATTTATCTTTAGAAGATTTAAAAAATTTCCGTCAATGGGGCAGTAAAACGCCTGGACATCCAGAATATGGAGAAACAGACGGAGTAGATGCGACAACCGGCCCATTGGGGCAAGGAATCGCAATGGGCGTAGGTATGGCACTTGCTGAATCTCATTTAGCTGCTCAATATAATAAACCGAACTATCCCATAGTAGATCATTTTACTTATGTTATCTGTGGTGATGGAGATTTAATGGAAGGAGTGGCTTCAGAAGCATCTTCTTTTGCTGGACATAATGGTTTGGGTAAGCTGATTGTAATGTATGATTCCAATGATATTTCATTGGATGGAGATTTGAATATGTCCTTTAGTGAAAATATTCACAAAAAATATGAAGCATATGGTTGGCAAGTACTCCGTGTGGAAGATGGAAATAATCTGGAAGAAATAGATGAAGCTCTAACTCAGGCAAAAAGTGATGAGAATCGTCCGACTCTAATAGAAGTTAAAACCATTATTGGTTTCGGATCACCAAATAAAGCAGGAAGTTCTGCTTCTCATGGTGCTCCTCTAGGTGCTGAGGAAGCCATAGCAAGTAAAGCAGCGTATGGATGGACTGAAGAACCTTTCTATATTTCCGAAGAAGTAAAAACAGAATTAAGTTCTTATATAGATAAGGGGGAACACTTGGAAAGTATCTGGCAAGAATTATTTTCTGCCTATACAGAAGAATATTCTGAACTTTCAGAACAATTTTTACGTGTAGTGGAGGGTGAAATACCTCAGGATCTATCAGCGGCATTTCCTGAATTTGAGGATGATAAAGCCAAGATAGCTACAAGGTCTGCCTCAGGAGAAATGATTAATCAAATTGCAGATATTTTGCCTGAAGTTTTTGGAGGATCAGCTGATTTAGGCGGATCAAATAAAACATTCATCAATTCAAGTCCTGCTTATTCTAAAAATTCACCTGATGGGAGAAATATTTGGTTTGGTGTTAGAGAATTTGCTGTAGGCAGCATGCTGAATGGTATGGCATTACATGGTGGGTTAAAAGTGTTTGGTTCAACATTCTTTGTTTTCTCCGATTATATGAGAGCAGCAATTAGACTTTCTTCACTTATGAAGCTGCCAGTCACTTATGTATTTACTCATGATAGTATAGCGGTAGGAGAAGATGGTCCGACACATGAACCGATTGAACAGCTAGCGTCTTTAAGAGCCATGCCGGGTCTAAGAGTAATCAGGCCAGCAGACGCTAAAGAAACGGTTGCAGCTTGGAATATAGCCATAGAAAATAATGAAGGTCCTATTGCTTTAATTTTATCTCGTCAAAATCTTCCAGTTTTATCAAATAAACAAGATCGGATTCTTGAAGGCGTTCAAAAAGGTGCTTATATTGTTTCTGAATCTAACAGTAAACCACAAGCATTATTGATTGCTACCGGATCTGAAGTTTCTATTGCAGTAGAAGCTCAGAAGAAGTTAAAAAAAGAACATAATCTTTCTGTATCTGTTATTAGTATGCCTAGTTGGGAACTCTTTAAACAAACAGATCAAGATTATCAGAAAATTGTTTTACCTGACGATGTAAAAGTAAGAGTATCGATCGAAGCTGGATCTACATTTGGCTGGAAAGAGATTGTTGGAGACAGCGGCGTTTCTATTGGAATTGATCACTTTGGTGCGTCAGCACCAGGAGATATATTATTTGAAAAATTCGGATTTACAGCAGATAACATAGTCAATACAGTTATAGAACAAGTGAAAATGAGGGATTCAAATGACTAAAATAGGGATATCAATACTTTCCTCCGATCTTTTGAATCTAGAAAAAGAAATCAAATCTATTGAACAATCGAATGTGGACTATATTCATATTGATGTAATGGATGGACATTTTGTCCCTAATATTACATTCGGCCCTGATATTGTTGCTCAAATAAAAAGGGTAACGAATATACCACTTGATGTTCATCTAATGATAAATCATCCAGAAAAATATATTGAAACGTTTGCAAGTGTGGGGGCTGATATATTAACAGTGCATTATGAAGCGTGTGATCAATTGGATGAAGTCCTTAGTCTGATACGCAGACATGGATGTAAACCTGGATTAGCCATTAAACCGACTACAAATATTGAATCTATAAAAAAATATTTAGATAAAGTTAGCTTAGTACTGCAAATGACAGTAGAACCTGGTTTTGGAGGACAAACATTTATAGAAGATACTTTAGAAAATTTACAAGTATTAAATCAATATCGATCAAATCATCATTTAAATTATATGATCGAGGTTGATGGAGGGATCAATAATATAACAGGCAAGATATGTGCTAATGCTGGAACTGACGTATTAGCAGTAGGTTCCTACTATATCAATGCATTAAATAGGGAAAAAGCAATTCAAGAATTAAAAAAATAAAAATATAAATATCTTATGGGTACACTAAACATGTATCCATAAGGTATTTTTTTATTAAATTTCATTTGAATAGCAGACTTATTTATAATCATAGAAATATTATGTAAAAAAATATTTTCCATAAGTTAAATATTTTGAACAAAAATAGCACATGATGTAAATTGAGTATAAACAATGAGTTTACTGATAAATATAATTGAGGCTCTATCTATGCATCAATTTGCCATTAGACAATATAATTAAGAAGATATTGTTTGTAATGAATAGAAGTCAGAAATTTATAAAAAAACTTATACTCAAAGGAGACAATATGATGAGACTAGAAAATAAAGTAGCATTTATTATAGGGGGAACATCTGGAATAGGAGAAGCAACCTCCAAACTGTTCGCCAAAGAAGGCGCAAAGGTAGCTGTGGGTGGACGTAATGAAGAAGAAGGAAAAAGAATAGTTCAAGAGATTGGTGATGCTCAAAATGAAGCAATTTTTGTTCAAGTTGATACTACGAAAGCCTCAGAGCTCAAACAAGCAATCAATAAAATTATAGATCACTATGGAACGATTGATATACTATACAATGGCGCTGGAATACACGATGGTTACAAAACAGTACTAGACACTGAAGAATCAGATTATGACAAGATAATGGAAGTAAATGTAAAAGGACCTTACTTGGCCACTAAAGCAGTTTTGCCTATTTTTATCGAAAAAGGAAAGGGTACAATCATAAATGTTGGATCTCAGGCAACTTTAGTAGCTGGACCAGGTGGATCGACCTATGTTACATCTAAACATGCTATTGAAGGTTTTACCAAACAATTAACTTATGACTTCGGCCAAAAAGGTATTAAAGTAAACTTGCTGGCACCAGGATTTGTAAATACGCCAATGACTGAAGGTATTGATGATGAGAGATTAAATGATATACCTTCTAAACGGGGAGGAAAACCTGAAGAAATTGCCTCTGCTGCTTTATTTTTAGCTTCAGATGATTCAAATTATATGCAAGGTGCATCTTTAGTAATAGATGGTGGCTGGACAGTAGGAAGATGATAATTTTATTTGAAGGAAAGCATAGAGTGACTTCTAAAGTTATTCTATGTTTTTTATAATAAATAATCTTATACTTCGTCATAATTTGTTCAATAACTAACAAATAAATATAAAAAAATTATGATTTTCTATATTTAAGCTTTATTTATCTTGAAAAATTTGTTAAACTATTCACAAATAAAGGAGGAGATTTAGGTGAAAAAAGTAATGTGTGCATTAAAATTTATTTTTAGAAATGGTGAAACTTGGACAATTGAACGTAAACATATAGGCGATTTATGGATTAAACAGGTTACAACTAGTTTTGGTCGTATAGGAGAAAATGACTTTCAAGAAATTCATCCTTGTGAATCATTAAAAATCGAAATAACAAGAGAAGCAGATTCTGTTAACTCTAATGATATAAATTTAGGTGGATTAGAAGCAGGAATGTTTAATCGTGTAAAACAGTTTCAAGATATTGAAATGATGGATATTCTTTATAGAGATCGTGTGAATGGTGATAAACCAGTCAGTGTAGATAAGGATCGTATTTATTTCCCATATAAAGCGTTAGATGTTGATGGTCATGATAACCAATACCAGTCAAGTATGATATCAGATGACGATAAATTATATATCGTAATAGATCCAGATAAGACAGTGCAGGATATTTATGGAGCTAAATTAGCTAATAAAGCAATGTAATGAATCATTATAAAATTAAATTTAAAACAGTTTGTTAGGTCATGTTATTTAACTTGATCTAATAGACTGTTTTTTTGATCAGTAATAAGGATTGATGTTATCAGCTAAAAGAGTTACAATAAGTAAGTAAATAAAAAGTAAAGGATGTTTTCGATGAGTACTTTAGGAAATCCAATTAAACTGCAAAGTGGAGTCACCTTAAAAAATAGAGCGATTATGGCACCAATGACTAACATGATGAGCTTTTTTGACGGAACGATCACTGATAATGAGTTACAATATTATTCACTCAGAAGCGGAGAAGTAGGAGCTGTTATTACAGCTGCTTCTAATGTACAAGAAATTGGACAAGGATGGGAAGGCGAACTTGGTGTTTTTGATGACAAACATATAAAAGGACTTTCTAAATTGGCCTCTGCTATAAAAAAATCTGGAACTAAAGCCATACTGCAAATTTTCCACGGTGGTAGAATGACTAATTCTAAGATCTTAAGAGGAAAACAACCGGTGTCAGCCAGCGCAGTAAAAGCAGAACGCGCTGATGCTGAGGAACCTAGATCTTTAACAGATGAAGAAATTATTCAAGTAATTGAAGATTTTAAATCAGCTACTATAAGAGCAATTAAAGCTGGATTCGATGGAGTCGAATTGCATGGAGCGAATACTTACTTGATTCAACAATTCTTTTCTCCACATTCCAATAGAAGAGAGGATAAATGGGGAGGGAATCTGGAGAAACGATTCCATTTTGTTAATCAGTTAGTTGATGGAGTAATCAAAACAGTGAAAGAAAATGCCTCAGAACCTTTTATTGTAGGATATAGATTTTCACCTGAAGAATATGAAAATCCTGGTATTAGAATAGATGATACTCTTTACCTAGTTGATCAGTTATCTAATAAAAATCTTGATTATCTGCATATTTCTCTGGGAGATTATCAACAATATTCTAAATTTGATCAAACAAAAGAACAGACGATTCTACAAACTATTCATAAAAAAATTGCTGGAAGAATCCCTTTGATAAGTGTAGGCAATATTAGAACTGGTTCTGACGCTGATAATGCCCTTAAAGATAGTGAAATGGTAGCACTAGGAAGAGTCCTCCTTGCAGATCCTCATTGGACAAGTAAAGTATTAAGTAATAGAGAAGACCAGATACGCCATACGGTTACTGAAGAAGAGCGGGATGAGTTGCACCTGAATACTGGTGTCTGGATGTTTATGAATGCCATGATGCCCGAACGTATAAAATAATCAATTAAAAAAGCTGTAAGGAAATGCTGAATGTTCAGCATTTCTTTGCAGCTTTTTATAATTCTTAACTAAATTGGATGTAAATACTGATATCAAAAGGGTCTACTTCTTTCACAACTGATTGTGTATTTTTATTGAAGTATTTATAAGGTCCTCCTTTAATGTAGGCAAAGGCCATTATAACAGTAGACTGGAGATAATGAATAGTATTACTAGTATAATTCTTGGGCAATTTACCTAAGAAAATAGAATTAATGTAGATATCTAGGCGATTTGCTTCATTTGGAATGAGTTTAACATCCTTTGTAGAATAACTCTCGTATTTATAGACTTTTTCATTATAATTTTTTAAGTCTTCATCTTGTTTTCCAGCATAATTTCTTTTGATCTGATTATGTTTAATCATACTTGCTGTAATTTGATTGATAGTTTCTTGGTTGGAAGTTAGTTCGCTCGCATTGATCTGAATTTTATATTCTATTGAAAGCGGAGTACGATTTTTCCTTTTAAACACTGGAATTTCTTTTATTAATTGTTGAGACTGATTTGATTGTTTCTTCCAAAATGTTTTAATAATATCTTTGAATCCCATTATTAAGCCTCCTTCCTAGTACTTCGAAAATGAAATTCATTTTTTTATAGATTATATATTAAAATAACGGTTATTATATTATATGTTACAGAAAATAGCTTATTAGTTCAACTATTATGCATTTAGAGTAATAAATAGAGAAGAAATACGATTAATATCTTAGCAAAAAGTCTAGTATTGATTATATGTATATTATTGTATACAGAAAATAAAATTTAAACTATTTGGATTCCCCATTTTATGTTAGTTTGCGTTCTCGATTTAAGTTAATATCATACAAGCATGAAATATAAAATAACATTGAAATATATGTTTATCCTAAAACTTTATTTAAAGTTTATTGATTAGATATTTTTTTTTATTTTATAGTTTCTTATTGGAAAAGTAAATTAGAAGAATGCAATTGACCACATTGGTCAAAAGTGATAAAATTTATTTATCGACCGGGGTGGTTGACTACCGCCAGCGAAATGTACCAGCGGGAGGTGCGGACATAATCTTGGACAACTATAAGTCAGGAGAATGTCCATGTACTCTTACGAAGAAAGAATGAAAGCTGTAAAACTTTACATCAAATACGAACACTCTTTGGCGTCAGTCATTCATGAATTAGGCTATCCTTCTTCAAAAGCTTTATACAAATGGTTTAAGGAATATGAAGAGAATGGTGATCTTTCTAAGACTTCAAAAAGAAAACGTGAATTTACGCAAGAAGAAAAGCAGTTTGCTGTTAATCACTATATCGAATACGGTCGCAATTATTCTAGAACTGTTCGCATGTTGGGTTATCCAGATAGAAACATTCTTAGCGATTGGTGTAAAGAACTTGCACCTGAAGCTCGTAAAATCAGGCGAAGTAAGTTAAACTATTCTCAAGAGCAGAAAAAAGAGGCCGTTATCCATCTTGTGAGCCGAGAAACCTCTGTCCAAAAAATTGCTGAGCGCCTGCAGGTCACCCGTAAAACGCTCTATGATTGGAAAGAGGAGCTCATCGGAGAGGAGCTTCCACCTAATATGACGAATATGCCTGATAGCCCTCAACTAGAAGGGTTGAAAAATGAAGTTGATGTTTTAAAACAAGAAGTTTATCGACTACGAATGGAAAAAGATATCTTGGAAAAGTCTGCCGAACTTGTAAAAAAGAATGGGGCATCAATCCAAAACATCTCTCCAACAAGGAAAAAACAAGAGTGATTGATGCATTAAAAACCTTTTATCCATTGGCACTTTTACTAGAGAATTTGGATTTAGTTAAGAGTAGTTATTTTTACCACAGAAGTCAGGCTAAGCTTCCGGATAAATATGCTGATCTAAGGGTAATGCTTAAAGATATTTTTATTGAAAGTCGTCGTACGTATGGCTATCGTCGTATGCATGACGTTCTAAAAAAGCAAAATATTGTTGTTTCCGAGAAAGTGGTTAGACGGCTTATGAAGGAAGAAAAACTCATTGTTCATTCAGTAACTAAAAAGAAATATAGTTCATATGCAGGTGAAATTACTCCCGCGACACCTAACCTTATTCAACGAAATTTCAAAGCTGAAGCACCTGACAAAAAGTGGTTGACAGACATTACAGAATTTCGTATTCCCGCCGGAAAAGTCTATCTATCGCCCATTATCGATTGTTTTGACGGGGCCTTAGTTAGTTGGACTATCAGTACACAACCAAATGCGGAGCTCGTTAATAGTATGTTTGATCAGGCACTTGATACACTCGCTGATAATTCAAAGCCAATCATACACTCTGATCGCGGAGCTCACTACAGATGGCCAGGTTGGATTGAAAGGATTAAAACCAACGGTTTGACACAGTCCATGTCTAAAAAAGGATGTTCACCGGATAACTCGGCTTGCGAAGGGTTTTTCGGTAGACTTAAAAATGAGTTCTTCTATGGCTTTAAATGGGACAATATTTCAATTGACGCATTCATTGAACTACTTGATGATTACCTGCATTGGTACAATAACAAAAGAATAAAATTGTCTCTAGGCGGTCTCAGTCCGATTGATTACAGAAAGAAACTAGGTTTAATTGCTTGAAAAAGTCCAAAAAAACATCCGCACCTCCGCGCTGCCAAGTTTTGTACCACCCTTTGCCATGAAATGTACCAGTCATTGCCAACCTGTTTACCACTTATTAACTTCTGTATAATTAATGTGCATGCCTACGGCATTTAAGCCTAAAGCATGACATTTATTATATGGAGGTTTTTTTATGTTCCAATATAGGAAAGTATTGGAGATGAGGTCTGATGGCTTTTCGCTTCGAAGTATTCGTGCAGCTACTGGTCACTCAAGACAAAAAATAACGGAAGTCATTCGACTTGCGGAAAAAAAGGAGGTGACACTACCGTTAACAGATGAGATGACAGATAAATGGCTCGAAGAGTTTTTGT
>NZ_FOSJ01000106.1 GCF_900114235.1 Marinilactibacillus piezotolerans
GAAGTCATATTCTCTCTTTACGGCAAACGGGGTACAATGGAGAATTTCATCAAAGAAGCGAAATCAGGCTTTTATTTTGACAAAACAGATAGCCCGCTCTTCCTGGAAAATCACGTTAGAATGATGATCAGTGTCCTGGCTTACAACCTCGTCAATTTTTTAAAGAACATTGGATTTGAACAAGTGAATCGGGGGATGACGATTCATTCTATACGATTGACATTGCTCAAAGTTGCCGGAAAACTCATTAAAACAGGTAGACAAGTCTATCTCAAACTGTCGAGTTATCATGTGTATCAAACTGAATTTTATAAGGTTTTTGAACGCCTACTGCGATCTAGGCAATGGATTTAGGCTAGTTATCGTAAAAATTTTTAACCTATTTTTCCAAGGGGTCAGTCTGCCCTTAAATAGACAAATAATTTTTATTATAGCCTTCTTCCGTAGATATCCTGTTCGAAAACACATTATTTTGGAAGAATGTATCTGCCTAATTTAAATATAGGCACTTTGTTCAAAAAAAAAGCTTAAATTTAGAGCTATGAATTATTCAGGTCGAATACTATATTCATGACAAAGTGATATTAAGAATTATCTGGAACTTTTTGAAGTCCGGTCTGTTTTGGGATCGGACTCCTGAATTTTTCCCATTTCCGTCCATACTTGGTCAAGAACTGTTCTTTATCCGTCTCTCTTAAAGATCTCCATAATTCGGGCAGTACATCGTCGAGCTGATGAATGATGGATTGGCATTGTCCATTTCATTCAGGCTCTCCATGTCACGTTTTTATCTTTTAATGGTTCCTTCTCCGTAAGTGTGCCACATTTTTTTGAGCGCAATTCCATGCAGTTTCACTTCTTTCTTAGACCAGTCCACCATTGTTTCCAGAGGAATAAATCCATAGTATTTTACACAAGATTATGGGCTTGACTGAACTTGTAAAAGAAGCCCTCTAAAACAATTAAAATAAAACTTAGTGAGATTAATAAACGATTTAAAGACGATCTAACGAATAATTACTCTGTTTTTAATTTCTAGGACGGTCTACTTCTTTATTGTAGAACCGCTTCTCAACTATTGAAAAAATGGTAAACAGACATAAGTCTTTACTTGTAATTAATAAAAAATCGAAATGTTTGACAATGTAGATAGACAGCCATAAACTAAGAACATAGTCTATATCTATTGTTCATTTATATAACTTCTATCAGATATTTTAAGAATCTCGAAGACTTGTAAGAGTAAGATCACGAAAAAAACTATTTTAAAAATACTCTTGACAACTATCATTTACTAATGTAAACTCAAGTCAGCTTATGGTTTACACGAGTAGACGTAGAGGAGGGGTTAATGTTAAACTTTGGCTGCTAATTAAGGATAACCAGCACATATTCATCAAGAAAAATAGTACAAAATTAAATGGAGGAATATAATGACTACTAAAATAGCAATTAATGGGTTTGGTCGTATTGGACGCTTAGCATTTCGCCGTATTAAAGAGTTGAGGGACTCAGAACTACAGGTTGTTGCAGTAAATGATTTAACAAATAATGAGGATTTAGCCTACTCTTTAAAATACGATACTGCATATGGGATTTTCCCTTATGATATCGAGGCAAGAGGCGATTCAATTCTGGTTGATGGCAAAGAAGTTAAAACATTCGAAGAAAAGGATGCCAAAAAACTACCATGGTCCGATTTGGACATTGATATCGTTTTGGAATGTACGGGCTTCTACACAACTAATGAAAAAGCACAGGCACACATAGACGCTGGAGCTAAAAAAGTAATTATTTCAGCACCAGCTAAAGATGAAGAAACGAAAGTCGTTGTCTTTGGTGTCAACCAAGAAATTTTGAGTTCAAGTGACAAAATTATTTCCGCCGCTTCCTGTACGACAAATGGTTTAGCCTTAATGACAAAAATATTAGTGGACGAGTTTGGGATTCAACGAGGCCTGATGACAGGATCGCGTGCCTATACAGCGACACAAAACTTGCAAGATGCTCCCGGGGGACGTAAAAGTCGCGCAGGTGCTCAAAATGTTA
>NZ_FOSJ01000045.1 GCF_900114235.1 Marinilactibacillus piezotolerans
GATTATCATGTATGAAGTAAGCACGATTTTCTTTTAAGTGAAGTAGTCGTTTAGCTAAATCAGAGAAACCAAAGGTATTCATTAGTTCTTTAACTAAGACCAAACCGGAATCACTAGATAAGCGTCCACCTGTATGCGAAATGGTAATGTTAGAATTGAATTTAATCTGTTTTTTGTGTAAGCTAGTCATTAGAAGAACTCCTTTTCTTATGGTTGGTTTCGACACCTTTACTATATCAGAATGGAGTTCTTTTTTCATCACTTAACAGGTGAAACAATAAAAGTATCATAGTGCCTGCCATTAGGCAGTGTTTCCACGATTCAAGCAAAAGTATGAATTATCTAGGTTTACATTATGTTCTTTAGACCAGTAATCATGATTTCCCGGCACAAAATAAACACGTATACCCGATCTTTTCTTCAATTTTTCTATAAATTGCTGACTTTTTATATAATTATTAGAAATATCTCCAGCAATCAGCAATATTTCTATCTGTTTATCTTCAATAAATTGAGCAAGTAAAAGATCAACCGTTTCTCCTTCATTCAATGCTTTTTCATTAATATCTATATGCAAGTCAGATACCATTCCTATTTTCATTACGCAGTTTTAATCCTTCCGTAAAAGATCGTTAAACGCATATCCGGTATTATCTACACTGTATTGCTTAACGATTCCTTCCTGATCTAGCACAATCCCGTGAAGAGCCCCTCCATAAACTGCTCCTCCGTCAATGCCGATTTTACCATCTTCTGTTTTCCAGATCGAAGTATCAGAGTGATTTTCATGTAACATTGCTGTAACTGTATGGCCGAATACAATCGTTTTCCCAGTCGTATTCGGTTGGTCATAAAATCCTTCTCTTATCCAGACAAAATCATTATCGCTAGTCTTCTCCCAGTTATCGACTCTAAGATTTACTCCTGCATGTACAAACAAGATATTTCCCCATTCATACTTTAGAGGTAACTTTTCAATAAACTGTTTGAGCCAAGGTGCTTTGCTTTGTAAAGCAGCAGCTAGTTCATACGCATCGTAAATAGTATGATCAGATTTTAAAAATGAGTTTATAGTTACCATTCCGCCATTCATTTCGTAGATTGCTGCATTATTTTTAGGATTATTCATAAAATCAAGCAGCATCTCTTCATGGTTTCCCCTAAGACAAATTGCATTATGTTCTTCCACTAGTTCTTTGGCTAATTCAAAACAAGCTCTTGGATCTTCCCCACGATCTCCAAGGTCTCCTATCATTAATAACTGTTCTTCTTCTGGATTCCAATTTTCAAGGAGCTTTTTAAACATAGTAATTTGACCATGTATATCTCCTATTACAAATATTTTCTGTTTCATTATATTTCCCCCGTTTCATATTCAGCCGTTGATCTTTATATATTATTTTAACACACATTGATCCTTGCCTTGAACTATCTGAAATTATTCCTGCATGTAACTGATTTTTCCCTTTTTATAACATAAAACTACATTTTCTGAAAACACTTATTTGCTCTCAGAAATTTAAGCTTTCTTTATAGAATTCCAGTATTTCTAAAGGTATACTTAAAACATGAAAAAATTGTATCAATATACAGGAAGGAAGCCATGTAAATGAATTGGAAAAAATGGACAGGAGTTGTCATAGTACTGGCGGTTATTATTTTTATTGGATATAGTGTCTGGAGTAGTTCTCAAAGCGAACAATTACCAACCGTTAGAACTGCAACTGTTTCCGAAGATGCTGTGACTGAAGTAGTTTCATCTAATGGAACAATCGTACCTTCTGAAACTCAAGAAATATCAGGACAAGGGATTGTTTCAGAATTAAATGTTGCAGTAGGGGACTCAGTAAATGAAGGTGACACGTTAATCACTTATATAGATGGTACAGAATATTCGGCTAACTTTAACGGAACAATCACAGAAGTAAATGTTGCAGAAGAAGAACCCGATACTAACGCACAACAAGGACAGCCCTCCATCATTTTATCTGACTTGAATAATTTAGAAGTAGATATACAGCTGTCGCGCTCTGATGCTACTCAAGTCGAAGTTGACCAACCAGTTAAACTGACTTACAATGATACGGAATATGACGGTACCGTCTCTAGTATTGATCCGGTTGCGACAGAGCAGCAAACCCAGACTGGTTCTTCAAGTTCTCTCGGAGCAGTCATAACTTTTGATGATGAGCCACAAGGCCTAATAGCTGGATTTGAGATCGATGCCGATATTACGATTGCTTCTGCTGATCAAACCTTGATCATTCCTATTGAAGCCTTAAATTATGATGACGATAATACGCCTTATGTCTACACTATTGATGACAACGATATAGCTACTAGAGCAGATATTGAAACAGGCATTCAGTCAAATACAATTATTGAAGTAACAAATGGATTATCTAATGGAGATCAAGTCATTCTTTCGCCAAGTGATGAAATTTCAGATCAGACTCAAGTGGAAGTAGAAAACTAAAAGGAGGTATTCTCGTGATTGAAATTACAGATATAGAAAAAATATATCGAATGGGTGGTGAAACCTTAACAGCGTTAAACAAGGTTTCTTTGTCTATTCAAGAAGGAGAATTCACCTCAATTATGGGGCCAAGCGGATCTGGGAAATCAACTTTAATGAATATACTTGGTTTGCTTGATCGATTTGATAGTGGCCAATATTTTCTTAACGGAACCGATGTATCCAGTATTTCGGATACAGAACGGGCACATATAAGAAATAAAGAGATTGGATTTGTTTTTCAATCATTTAATCTTATGGCACGTATGAACGTTTTAGAAAATGTCATGCTTCCTCTGGTCTATGGAAAAGTCCCAAGAAAAGAACGAAAAGAGCGGGCAGTTGAAGCCTTAGAAAAAGTAGGGTTAGGAGACCGATTGAATCATTTGACAAACGAAATATCCGGTGGACAAAAACAGCGTGTAGCTATAGCTCGAGCAATCGTTAATCGCCCTTCCGTTTTAATGGCAGATGAACCAACTGGGAACCTTGATTCTAAAACTACTGAAGATATTATGCGAATTTTCCAGGATCTGAATGACGAAGGAACAACAATCGTCATGGTAACGCATGAACCAGAAATGGCAGAATATACAAAGAGAACTATTCACTTTAGAGATGGCGCCCTACAAAAAGATGAATACTTAGTACCAAAACGTTTATCTAAAACGGAGGTGCGCTAGTGTTTTTTAAAGAAAATCTAAAAATGGCTTTAGATAGTATTTTTGCAAATAAAATGCGTTCATTTTTAACAATGCTTGGCATCATCATAGGAATCGCATCCGTAATCGCTATTTTAGCAGTTGGTAATGGTGCGGCCAGTGAAATCACAGGTACTTTCAGTGATTTAGGTGCTACGACAATCAGTTTGAGTGCAGATGATTCAGAACAGAGTGGTGATGCTCTATCCAATGAAGATCTGAATGTATTGAAGGAATCAATAGATGAAATTCGATATATTTCTCCAGATGAACAGACACAAGGTACGGTAAGTTCAGATGATGAATCAAGACAAGCAATCATATCATACGGTACTCCAGATTTGCAATATGTCAGTCAAGCAATGAGCTCGACATTAATAGAAGGTCGTTACTTCAATCAGAATGATTTTGATGAATCTGCAGATGTTGTGGTAATAGATGAAGATACAGCAGAAGCGTTATTTGGGCGTACAGATGTTGTAGGAGAAAATGTCAAAGTAACTATTGCCCAAACTTCTTTAAATCTAAGAGTAGTCGGAATTCTTGAAGGCCGATTTGGAGATATGCAAGGAGCATTTGATACAAGTGAATTACCTGTTTTTCTTGCGCTACCAAACTCTACGCTCGGAAACGAAATTCCACAATTTTCAGGAATGAGTTCAGCTACTGTTGAAGTTGAAGAAACTGATCAGATTGAACCTGTATCAGATCAGATGGTACGATTGCTTGAACTTCGAAATAATGCTGTAGGAGATAATATCTATACGGCAACAAACTTTTTGCAAGCCTTAGATCAAGTCAACAATGTATTAGGTCTATTCATAAACTTTATTGCAGCCGTTGCAGGTATTGCTTTACTCGTTGGAGGCATTGGTGTAATGAATATTATGCTTGTATCTGTTACAGAACGTACGAGAGAAATCGGTACAAGAAAAGCATTAGGCGCTACAACGAATACAATTCTTGCTCAATTTTTGATGGAATCTGTGATTTTAAGTCTAATTGGGGGAGTCATAGGGTTAACACTTGGTATCTTACTTTCAAATATTATTGCAGGTGCACTTGATATTGTGCCTGACATTACATTAGGTAGTGTCGTTTTAGTCTTACTATTTTCTACAGCAGTCGGTGTTTTCTTTGGAATCTATCCTGCTAGAAAAGCAGCAAGATTGGATCCTATCGAAGCATTAAGATATGAATAAATTATATAATAAATAATAAAAGCCTACTCTCTTCTTATCCATTCTGCTGGACTAATTGAGAGTAAGCTTTTTTACATTCTTTAATTTAAACGTGAAGCATTGCCATAACAATAAAGTTTACAATAAAAAGACCTGCCGTAACCCAGATTACTGGATGAATTTGTTTGGCTTTGCGTTTTACGACTTTTGTAATAATATAAAATACAAAACCAGCCGCAATACCATAAGAAATACTATAAGCAAACGCCATAAAGATAGAAGCAAAAAATGCTGGTACTGCTTCTTCAAGATCATTCCAATTAATTTCGCCAAAAGCAGACATCATCATAATCCCAACTACAATCAACGCCGGAGCTGTTGCTGCTCCAGGAACTACAGCAATTACTGGGGAAAAGATCGCTGCTAGCAAAAATAATATCCCCGTAGTAACACTAGTTAAACCAGTACGTCCACCTGCACCAATTCCTGCAGTACTTTCTACAAAAGTTGTTACGTTTGAAGTTCCAAAAACAGCCCCCGCCGTCGTAGCAATAGCATCTGCAAATAGAGCCTTTTCCATTTTAGTATTGATTCCTTTACCTTGATCCATCGCTTTTTCATCATCAAGCGTAAAAATACCTGTTTTACGCCCTGTTCCGATAAAAGTACCTATCGTATCGAAAATATCTGTTAGTGTAAAAGCAAATACAGTAATAAACACTAGTGCATATCGTGAAGGATCTGCTAGTAAAGAACCTAGACCTTCTGAACTAAATGCTGCTCCAAAAGTTGTTCCCAAGTCAGAAAATGCTGCTCCTATTGAGTTAGCTGGATTAGTCAAACCAGACAAATCTGTTACACCCATAGGTATTCCTACTAAAGTCGTTGCAACAATACCAATCAGAATAGCACCTTTTACATTAGCAACCAGTAAAATAACCGTTATAATAAGACCAAATAGTGCTAATAGCACCGCTGAACTTGTAAAAGTTGTTAAGTCTGGTATAATACCGCCACCAGTTACGACAGTACTTAATCCTCCTTCATATGTCTCATTAACAGCATCAAACGATCCGTTGTTAACCGACACGATATCTTTAGCTTCAGAAGTAAATTCCAAGAAATTAGCATTCTTCAAACCTATATAAGCAATAAAAACACCTATTCCACCACCAATGGCATGTTGTAGTGTTTCTGGAATTGAATGAATAATCATTTTACGAATACTTGTCATTGTAATAATAATATTCACGATTCCACAAATGAAAACCATCATTAAAGCTTCCTGCCAAGTAAATCCTAAAGCAAAAACTACCGTATAGGTGAAAAATGCATTAAGTCCCATACCTGGTGCTTGTGCATAAGGAACTTTTGCATAAATCCCCATAATCAGTGTACCAATGGCTGAGGAAATAATCGTAGCCAAAAATACTGCCTGTGATGGCATTCCAGTTAGAGATAAGATCTGGGGATTCACAAAAACAATATAAGACATTGCAAAAAATGTTGTTACTCCAGCTGCAATTTCTGTCCCAATATTGGTATTATTTTCTTTCAGTTGAAAATATTTTTCAAACAATGGTTAAACCCTCTTTCAAAATGTTTTCTTCTATAAAATGAAAAAGTAAGTAAATACATTCCAATGTTTCAGCTTCTATAAAACTAACAATATCCCCACACTAAAAGTTACATTACATTAAACTATATATAAGTGCATATAAAAAAGGATGAGTCAGCTCATCCTTAAAAACCTTTAAAACCCAAAAAAATCCTGCAACTTTAGCATTCTTTATTAGGTCCAATAGTCAATCTTTTAAGGTGATTGGTAGAAACGTTAGCCCATATCGCTAAACTATATTAGACGTATCATTTATAGATTCAGCCTTAATTATAGTATGGGGAAATTTAAAAAGCAACCTAAAAATTGAACATTTAACTAAAAATATTTTTTATCGTTCGTATTTTAATGCTTATAATCTAATTATATCCGCTCAATATATTATTAGATTGCTTTAAAAGCAAAATTGAAAAAGCTTACATAAAAAGAGGAGCTTTAAAAGAGCTCCTCTTCTCAAGTAATTATCTCATGGTGACGAACTCTTCAGCTGCCGTTGGATGTATAGCTACCGTATTATCAAAGTCAGCTTTGGTTGCGCCCAATTTGATCGCTACTGCAAATCCTTGCAGCATCTCGTCCATTCCACGTCCTATTCCGTGCAATCCTACTACCTTCTCTTCATCCCCAACACAGACTAATTTCATATAAGTTTTTTGTTTATTTCTAGTAATAGAGCTGTGCATAGAAGTGAAAACAGATTGATAGACTTTTACTTTTTCTTTACCATATTCATCATTTGCCTGTTCTTCTGTCATTCCCACTGTTCCAATTGCTGGATGAGTGAAAAATACGGAAGGAATATTTGTATAGTCAAGATATAAGTCTTTTTTTCCATTAAATAGCCGTTCCGAAAGCCTTCTTCCTGCTGCTATAGCTACTGGCGTCAGTTCAACTCTTCCTGTAACATCACCCACTGCATAGATGTTAGAAGCAGTCGTGTTCTGATACTGGTCAACTTCAATGTATCCATCTGGATATACATTAACATCTGTTGCTTCAATATTTAAGTTGCTTGTATTTGGCTTGCGTCCAGTAGCCCACAGGATCATATCCGTTTCATGAATTGTTCCGTCTTCAAAAAACATTGTATAAGAATTATCTTCATTTTTTTTCACTTCTGCAACTGATTTATTCGTATGAACATGTTTTCCTTCATTTTCTGCCAGTTCCATAAATCCTTGACAGATAATCGAATCAAATCCATACAATGGTTTTGGTTTCCGAATAAACTGATGAGTATCTGAATTAAAAGAATGGAAAATACCACTCATTTCAACTCCGATGTACCCCCCACCTACTATTGCAATACGTTTAGGTAACTCTGTTAATTCAAACACCCCATTTGAATCAATACCGTATTCGCTGCCTGGTATATCAGGACGTTTGGGTTGGCCTCCTGTTGCAAGTAATATATGTTCGGCAGAATAAAGTTTACCGTCAACTTCAACTTCATTCTTACCTGCAAATTTAGCATATCCTCTAATTAATTCGACTCCATTACTATCCAGCCCTTTTTTGTAAGCAGTGTGTAAGTATGAAATATAATCCTGCCTGTTTTTGACCATACGCTTAAAATTCAGTTTCAGAGACTGTCCTGCTTCTACTCCGTAGTCTTCAGCATATAGCCCAATCTCTTCCATCATTTCTGAAACATACCACATTACTTTTTTAGGTACACATCCAACATTGACACAAGTTCCTCCTAGATAATTTGCTTCAATCAAAGCAACTTTAGCT
Organism: Marinilactibacillus piezotolerans; assembly: GCF_900114235.1. Lineage (GTDB taxonomy): Bacteria > Bacillota > Bacilli > Lactobacillales > Carnobacteriaceae_A > Marinilactibacillus > Marinilactibacillus piezotolerans. The sequence goes on from NZ_FOSJ01000045.1 coordinate 7,753, forward strand.
CCATGCATCCCTGCTCTATTAGCAGAGGCAATCCCGCCGCTTCCACCACCAATCACAAGGTAGTCATAATGATTCTCTGAATTTATATTTGTCATTTCTCTCTCATCCCTTTAAAACTCTAAAATTATATTCTTACTAATTGTACATGAAAAAGTTATATAAAAATATTGATTATTCTAAACTATTTACATATATTAATTAATCACACCAATAAGCTATTCAATGTCTATTATACTTTCCCAATTATAAATTATCCTGAAATTTGCTTAGATTTATCCAAAAGGCTTTCTAAATTCTCTTAATAATGGTTCACTTTGAAAGATTTTTCTGTTTCGGTTATACTGTTAGATAATCTTAGTCAGATTTAGAAAGGACTTTAATATGAAAAACAATGCTTCTCTTTATAAAACGCTTTTTAAATCGACATTTTTCTTGAGTATGTTCACTTTTGGTGGCGGATACGTCATTGTTCCTCTAATGGAAAAAAAATTTGTAAATGAACTCAAATGGATCACCGAAGACGAAATGCTCGACTTAATAGCGTTAGGACAATCTTCACCTGGACCAATTGCTGTCAACACTTCTATTCTAGTTGGATATAGAATGGCTGGCATACTAGGAGCATTGGTTACTGTTTTGGGTACGATCATACCGCCTTTAGTCATTATGTCACTACTAGCATACGTATATATGGCTGTAAGCACTAATCCCATTGTAAATAATATGCTTTTAGGAATGCAAGCTGGTGTAGCTGCTATTATCGTTAATGTTGTATATAATATGGCTTCCCGCATTATTAAACAGAAAAAAATTGTTCCAATAATCGTAATGATATTGGCTCTGATTGCTGGAATCATACTACAAGTAAATATTTTATGGTTACTCTCAATCTCAGGAGTTATTGGTGCAATTACTACTTATATCACCTTAAAAAATGAATCAACTAAGGAGGATAAAAAATAATGATCTATATTAAATTGTTCCTTAGTTTTTTTCAAATTGGATTATTCAGTTTTGGTGGAGGATACGCTGCACTTCCATTGATTGAACAGCAGACAATTGAAGTAAATGGCTGGATTACAAATCAGCAATTTATTGATATCTTAACTTTATCAGAAATGACACCCGGACCGATTGCAATTAATGCCGCAACATTCACTGGTAACCAAATAACAGGAGTATTAGGGGGAGTAATTGCTACGATTGGTGTAACGATGCCTTCAGTTATTATTGTTCTCTTGTTAGCTTACTTTTATTTTAAATATAAAAATATTAAAATGGTTCAAGGAATTATTCAAGGACTACGTCCGGCAGTAGTAGCTTTAATTGCTTCAGCTGGTTTAACAATCTTCCTGACAGCTATGTTTGGACACAGTGAATTCCCTTTTCAGTTGGACCAACTTAAAATTGTATCAGTTGTTTTATTTATCATTGGAATTTTCTTAATGCGCAAGTACAAACTAAGTCCGATCCAAATCATGATTCTTTCTGGTATTTCAGGAATTATTATTTATGCTTTCATTTGACATGTATACTAAAAAGCATTTTGCTCTTATCAGTAAATAAGAACAAAATGCTTTTTTTAACTTTAATTATCTATTCAATTCTCCTTGACGGTCATATTTTGTTTTTGGACGGCTTTTATGTCCATAAATCCTCGGCATCAGTTTTCCATCAATGAATGGAGCACATCCATTCATGATTAGAATAGCAAATCCAACCCCACCCGGATAATCAAAAACAATCCTGAAGAAAGCAGTCAATACTCCGCATCCAATAGCAAAAACCGTTTTTCCAGCAGGTGTTAATGATCCAGAACTATAATCAGTTGCCATATAAGTAGCTGCAAAAAACAGTGTTCCTGTCAATGCATGTGTCATCATAAAAGTGAAATTAAAGCCACTCCAAAACCCCATAATCAGTACTGTAGTCAAAATATATAGTATAGGAATTTTAGGATGAATCACTCTTCTAAAAATCAAATATAACATACCAATTAAAATTGCTAGTTTAGATGTTTCTCCAACATTTCCACCAAGATTGATTCCTAAAAATAAATTCCATAATTTAGGCACCTGTTCTGAAACAGTTTGAGCTCCATCTCCAATAAACTCAAGTGGTGTAGCGCCAGATATCACATCTGCTCCCCATGCACCCGGCAGTACCCAGTTGGTAATCCATGGGGAAAAGAAAGCTTTTAGCATAACTCTTGCAGCTACTGCTGGATTAAAATAATTTTTACCAATGCCCCCATTCAACTGCTTCACAACTATAATGGCAAATATAGAACCAATTACCACAGTCCAAAGTGGTGCAGTTACTGGCAGACTAAGTCCAATCAACATCCCGGTAACACATGCACTTAAATCATTGATTTTCACTTCCTGGTACCTAAATTTCTGATAAATATACTCACTTAGCACAGCTGTACCGACACCCACAGCAACCATCAATAAAACTCGTAGTCCAAAGAAGAACGTTGCTGCAAACAAAGGCGGAACGAGTGCGATCAGTACTTGACTCATAATCCAGGCAGAGGTTCTCTTAGAACGAATATGAGGGGATGGTCCAACCTTCAGTTTTCCTTTAATATCCATTGTCTGGGCCATAATTCATCACCCTGCTTCCTGTTCTTTAATAGCAGCTTTTGCAGCACGAATATTGTCCAGTAGAGGGATTTTTGAAGGACATATAAAAGAACAGTTTCCACACTCTATACAATCCATTGCTCCAAGTTCTTTTGCTTTCTGAAGATTTCCTCTATCAAAAGCATCACTAATCAGAATAGGCTGCAAACTAACTGGACAAACATTAAGACATTCCGAACACATTATACAATCTTTTTCTTCGCCTTCGTTAGCTTCTTCTGGAGTCAAAACTGTGATAGCTGTTGTTCCCTTTATAATGGATACACCTAAATCAGAGACGGGTTTCCCCATCATAGGACCTCCCGAGAGAACTTTTCCAGGCACTTCAGAAAATCCTCCACAATCTTCAATCAGAGAGTCCATCGGGGTACCAATCTTTACTCGTAAATTCTTAGGTTTTGTAATAGGTGTTCCTGAAACTGAGACAATTCTTTCAATTAATGGTTCCCCAAATTCACAAGCGCGATAACAGGCTCGAATAGTAGAAGTATTCATAACAACGCATCTAACCTCAGCCGGCAATCCTCCTGGAGGTACTTCTCGACCAGTCATCGTTTGGATCAATCCTTTTTCAGATCCCTGTGGATACATAGTCTTCAAAGGTTGCACTACTATATTACGCATTCCTTCTGTTGCCTTTCTCATTGATTTTAAAGCTTCTGGCTTGTTATCTTCGATCCCTATGTATACTTTCTTAAGTTTAGGGAACAGCTTTCGAATCACTTGAATTCCTTCAACAATCTCATCCGCGTATTCTATCATAACCCGATTATCTGAAGTTGAGTAAGGTTCGCATTCTGCTCCATTAACGATCAATGTGTCGATCGTCATACCAGGAGGAGGACTTAGTTTAACCGCAGTTGGAAAAGTAGCTCCACCCATTCCAACGATTCCTGCTTTCCTAACCGTTTCTATAATATCATCAGTCGACATTTCTTTTGACTTCCCTGGTTCAATGATTGGTTCACCTTGAGTGTACTCATAATCATTTTTTATAATAATCGAGTCAACATCTCCACTGGCAGATGATCTTTTTTCAATTGCAATCACTTCTCCAGAAACAGAAGAATAAATATTTGCAGAAATAAAGCCTCCTGCTTCAGCAATCATCTCGCCTACTTTTACTTGATTTCCGACTTCAACAATAGGTTTAGCGGGAGCTCCAATATGCATTGAGACAGGAAAAATAAGTACTTTTGGGACAGTAGCTTCTTCAATTTGTAATTGTCTTGTCCATTCTTTCTTTTCTTCAGGGTGAGACCCACCTTGCTTTCTCATAAAAGAAAATCTCATCATAACCGCCCTTTCTATTTGAATTTCACTTATATGCTCTATCATATTTTAATAAAATATACAATTTAATGTATTCACCTTAAGTATACCCGACATAAAAATTATATAAAAGCAATAACATTCAAAAGACAAAATATTGCAATTTATTAAACTTTTCCTTAGTTTTCTTGTATTATAAATACTAATAAGATATGAGGTGATAATCCTATGGTTGAAACATATTGGGAAATGTTGATCAGATTAGTTCTTGCTGCCTTTGTAGGTGGTATTATTGGTTATGAGAGAGAGTTAAAAGGAAGAGATGCTGGTATCCGCACACATACGCTAGTCAGTCTTGGGGCAGCTGTTATCACATTAACACAGTTAGAAGCGAGCGAATGGGTTCTTGATTTTGCTAGAGAAAATACTGATCTGCCACCTGTTCTAACTACAGATATTACCAGATTGACTGCCCAAATCATTAACGGGATAGGCTTTTTAGGTGCAGGTTCGATTATTGTTAGTAAACGAAGTGTGACTGGATTGACTACTGCTGCTTCCATATGGGCAGTAGCAAGTTTGGGTATTGCGGTAGGAATGGGATATTACTTTATTTCATTATCTGGCACAATCATAATGCTGCTCGTGTTAAGGGTTATCAAAAATTTATTTCGTTTTGAGCAATCAAAGCAATTTGAAGTGAAATATAAAAACAGGAATGAAACGATTCAATATTTAGAATCTTGTTTCCAACAATATCATGTAACAGTCGTTTCCACAGATCATTCGATTTCTTATCTAGAAGATGGCACTTCTATATGTCAGGATTTATATACTTTAAATTTACCTGAACAATTTAATATGATGGATTTCATTGCTGATATTGGAGAATATTATACAATTTTAGAAATAAAAACGATTAAAACTTCCTTGGATAATTAAAAATAGTCTTTTTCTATTTATTAGCTTTTCTTTAGATACAATTTTATTGATTTCAAATTTTTACAGCAATAAATTCCATACAAAAAGTGAAACCAGAAATCACTGGTTTCACTTTTTGTATTTTATTTAAATTGAGACTCATGTAAACGATGATAGTAACCTTTTTTCTGCATTAAAGTATCATGATTCCCTACTTCTACTACAGTTCCCTGATCCATCACTAAAATAACATCAGCTTCTCTAATTGTTGAAAGTCTGTGAGCAATTACAAAGCTAGTCCTCCCTTCCATCATTTTAAGAAAAGCTGTTTGAATTCTAACTTCGGTTAATGTATCTACAGAACTAGTTGCTTCATCTAAAATCAGCATCGGAGGATCTGCAAGCATAACTCTTGCAATCGTTAGCAGCTGTTGTTGTCCAGTTGAAAGTGATATACCTTTGTTACCTAATTTTGTATCATAGCCATTAGGCAGTCGTTCAATGAAAGAATGAGCATAAGCAGATTTCGCAGCAGTAATGATTTCTTCATCTGAAGCCTCAGGTTTCCCGTAACGAATATTATCTTTTACTGATCCATCGAATAACCAAGTATCTTGTAGAACCATTCCAAAGCTTTTTCGTAAACTATCTCGCGTATACCTAGTACTGTCTTTTCCATCTATTTCTATCGTGCCTTCATCTAATTCATAAAATCTCATCAGTAAGTTGATCAATGTAGATTTCCCTGCACCAGTTTGCCCAACGATTGCAACAGTTTCTCCTGCTTCAACTGATATTGAAAGATTCTTGATCAAGTCAATATTCGGATCATAACTGAAAGAAACATTCTTGAATTCTACCTTTCCTTGTGGATTCTCCATTACGACTGCCTCTTTTGTATCAGGCACTTCATTTGGTGTATCAATAATTTTATATATTCTGTTCAACCCAGCAATAGCTGTCTGGACTTGTGTCATGATTCCAGAAATTTCTATAAATGGTTTTGAGAATTGAGAAGAATAAATAACAAAACTTGAAATCGTTCCAATAGTTACTGCTCCTACATTATTAATCACTAATAAACCACCGATGACTCCAATCATAAGGTACGCAACATGATCGATAAATCGACTAGCAGGATTCGTAATTGAAGATGCAAACTGCGCTTTTTGTCCCCAATTATATAATTCCAAGTTCATTTCCTGAAATGTTTCTTCCATTTTTTCCTCATAATTAAATGCCTTAACAACTTTTTGTCCTGTAATCATCTCAGAAGCATATCCCGAAAGATTTCCTAGAACATTTTGCTGCTGGGAAAAATATTTTTGCGAATGCTTTGCAACCAGCCATCCAACCAGAAAAAATAGTGGTGTAACAGATAGAACCACCAGAGTAAGCACCGGACTTAAGTAAAGCATAAACCCTAAAGCAGATAAGATAATAATAATTCCTGTAAATAAGTTGCTGAGTATCAATACTAATGCTTCTGATAAACTCTCTAAGTCATTCGTAAACCGACTTACTACATTTCCATGAACCGTTTGATCAAAAAAGCTAAGCGGTAACTGATTCAACTTTTTAAACGTATCCATACGCAAGTCTCTAACAACCTTAAAGGAAACTTGATTTGCAAGAACACGTACTAGCCATTGAGACAATAAAGTAATGAGATATGCCGTTCCTAACCATAATAATATTCTAGTCAGTATATCGAAGTTTACTTCTCCAGCTCCTACTAAAGTATCAATACCAGTTCCAATCAAGTAAGTTGATAGAACCGTACCCACTCCAGAGACAACTCCAAAGAATAAAGCAGCAATAGCAGTTAATTTATACTTTTTTAAATACCTCAATAATCGATTCAAATCTGAAGGTCGTATCGTTTTATTCTTCATTCTTTTTCCTCCTTCAGTATGATCGATTCTGGATCAGTTTGTGATTGATAAATCTTCTGATAAGTTTCTGATTGCTGTAATAGCGATCCATGCGTTCCACTGCTTTCGATTGCCCCATTATTCATTACTAATATTTGGTCTGCAGTTTGAATTGAACTGATTCTTTGAGAAAGAATAATAATGCTGGCATTTTTGATTTCTTTCAAGGCTCGTCTTAATTTATAATCTGTTTCATAGTCCAAGGCACTCAATGAATCATCTAGAATAATGATTTTAGGCTTAGATACCAGTGCTCTTGCAATCGTCAATCGCTGTTGTTGACCGCCAGAGAAATTTTTTCCATTTTCTGAAACAGCTGAATGGATTCCTGACGGCAGCTCTCTTACAAAGCTATCCATTTGTGCTATTCTTAAAGCTGCATATAATTCTTCTTCAGTAGCTGATTCTTTTCCCCATCTTAAATTTTCTGCAATTGTTCCTCTAAAAAGAACATTTTTCTGCGGAACATACCCTATTAAGTTTCGCAATGTTTTTAATCCATACTTCGTTACTTGCTGATTAAAAACCAATACTTCCCCTTCTGTTACATCATAGAATCTTGGTATGAGTTGAACCAAAGAACTCTTACCGCTACCAGTAGGTCCTGTAATTCCAGTAACACTTCCGACCGGCACAGAAAAATTTATCGTGTCCAGAGCTTTAACACCTTTCTTACCGTAATCAAAAGATACATGATTAAATCGTATAGCTGATTTTGCTTGAAATCCAGCCGAAACTTCTATTTGCTTAGAGTCAGATTGATTATTGATAGCTACAGTTGTATCCAGAACTTCATTAATCCTCGAAGCAGAAGCCTGTGACTTCGTAAAGATTACAACTAAATTGGCAACCACAATTAAAGCTAAAAGCATTTGATTCATATAGTTAATCAGTGCCAGAACTTCTCCCTGAAACAAATCACCATTATTTGTTTGTACGGCACCAATATAGAGAATAATCATAATCCCTATATTCATGACTAACGTTGTACTCGGTGTCATTAAAGCTGATAAGTTATTAACGATAATATTAGCTCTTGATAGCTGTTCACTATTTTCTTTAGATCGATTTAATTCATGTCCTTTCCTTGCAAAAGCTCTAATAACTCTGACACCGCTCATATTTTCACTTACTGTTTGTGCCATAGCATCTAACCGTACCTGTACCTTTTTGTATAGGGGAATTGTAATCCACATAATAAATCCTAACATCACGGTAAACACCGGAAGCAGCACAGCAAAAATCAAAGATAATCTCGGACTTATATAGAGAGCCATAATAATTGATCCAATACTAAGAAAAGGGGCACGTATAACTAATCTTATAAGCATTGCTAAAGCAAGCTGCATTTGATTAACATCATTTGTTACCCTTGTAATCAAGGTAGCAGTCCCGAATTCATCTAATTCTTTATGAGAAAATGTATTGATTTTCTTCGTCATAATATTTCTTAATTCTGTTCCATATCCCTGTGAAGCAATGGACGAGAAATACTGACAGATCATTGCAAAAGCAAAACCAACAGTCGACAATACCAGCATCATGCCGCCCATCTGCAACACATATCTTGTATCCCCTTGATTAATTCCTCGGTCAATCAACCTTGCTAAGAAAATCGGTAAAAATAATTCGAAAACGGCTTCCATTAATTTTGATATAGCCCCTATATAAGCATATATTTGATTCTTTTTAGCATATTTTAATAATCTTATCAACTGCTCGACTCCTTATCATCCCTTACTTTTAATTCCATTATTTAGTTTATCCTATGGTTCTAGGACTAACAAATACTTAAATAATTTATATACATATATAAATTATTATAGTAAAGCGGCTTCTATATTATTTTAGTGATTCAATTGAATTTGCGAAATCTTCTATAAATTCTAGTGTCAAAGCAGAATATTGACGGTCAGATTTCCATATCACTGCCATTTGTGTATTTAACTCTTTAGTATCAACCGCTTTATGCTGGAGTGTCTTTCTATCATACACAGATAAAGCAGATAATGGCACAATTCCAATACCCAATCCTGCTTTAGTCCAGTTTAATGTTGTACGAGCATCATCATTTCTGCATCTAATATTCGGTATGATCTGCTCTGTTTCAAAAACAGAATGAAGTAACGCATTAAACCTTCTATAAATTATCAAAGGCTCTTTTTCTAATTCCTTTAAACTGATTGTATCTTTATTTTTTCCAATAACTTTTCCTCTAGGGAAAACCGCAACAATAGGTTCTACTTTTGCATCCCGTACAGCTAATCTACTTTTTCTAAATGGAGTTCTCACAATACCCACGTCAATAATCCCCTTGTCTAACATTTCAATCACTTCGTAACTATTTCCTTCGTGGATATCAAATTGTATATTCGGATATCGGTTAGCAAACTTTTCTATAGAAGCATCAGGAATAATAGTACTTGATGAGGAAATCGTTCCAATAGAAAGGGTTCCTGCGTTTCCTTTTTTGTATAATTCCAGCTCTCTTGTTGTAGATGTGGTCAAAGAAAAAATCTGCTCTGCTCGTGCTTTAAGTAATTTTCCTGCTGGAGTTAAAGTAATATTTCTTGAGCCTCTTTTCATTAACTGAACTCCTAATTCTTCTTCCAGCGATTTCAATTGATAGCTCAAAGGTGGCTGGGCAATATGCAGCTTTTTGGCAGCAGCTGTTATCTGACCCTCTTCAACGATTGTCAAAAAATATCTTAATTATTTTAAATTCAAAGTAATCTCTCCATCCTTAGCTTAACCATACAATTATATTTATAGTACGGTTTCTATTATACAGTTTTTTTATATATAAACCGGCTATTATCTTCCACAAGCAGAATAGTTTGCAAATTACAAAATAGAATATAAGATGGATTTAGAGATTAGAATTAATCAACTATAACTTATAGGAGGAATGAATATGGTTGAAACAAATGCCCCTTTCCCACTAACGAATAAAGTTACCGCAAAGCTTGGTACGACAGATTATGAAGTTAAAAATGGTACAAAAGAGGATGTACAGCAAATCTTAATTGAAGAAGAAAATATTGTTTTCTATATTTTCCCTAACCAGATTTTCTTATATTCGCATCCTATCTCAACAGGTAGAGAATGGCATTCAAATGGTCCGATCTCCGTCAATGATGATGGTATGGTGGTTATTGAATTAGTATAACTATAAAAGTAAAACCCTATGTTTGAAGAGGACGGGACAAAAGTCTCCGTTAAGCCAGAATTTGAAGTATAGAACAATTAAAAAACCCCGTCAAATCAAGAAAATTCAATCCTTGATTTGACGGGGTTTTACTTTTTAACTAGTTTTGTCCCATCCACTTTTT